>NZ_JBXGGR010000056.1:0-2078 GCF_056855035.1 Suttonella sp. | reverse complement strand
AATAAGTCGCTATAAGGCGTTAATTTTATTAGTTAAATTTTTGTCATGTTGGGTAAGAATTCATGCTCTAATCTTCCGAAAAGATAAAAAAGGCAATAAAAAAAGCAGCTTGACAAGCTGCTTTTAATCGTTAGTGGCGGAAAGACAGGGATTCGAACCCTGGAAGGGCGTTAACCCTCGCCGGTTTTCAAGACCGGTGCATTCAACCACTCTGCCATCTTTCCATAATGAGGGCGCAATTTTAGTGAGTTCTGTTTTTTTTGTCTAGTCTTATTTTCTGATTCTTCGGCTTTGCAATGTTTTTACTGAATTTTTATTCAGGTTTTGGAAAAGGTTTTGCTTGCTTTTTGGGCTGCGGCTACAATAGCGCGCCATGAATTTTTCTGCTTTTTGGTCTGCGCCTTCGTTTGCGGCGTTTTTTCCGCAATCTTGCTTGCATTGCAATGCTTTTTGTGAGGAGCCGTTATGCGCGGATTGTCAGACCTTATTGCGTGCTTTTCCTCGGCATTGCCGCTCTTGTTCGCGTCCTTTGCCGCAGGCGGAGGTATGCGGAGCATGTTTGCGCAAACCGCCTGAAATTGAGGCTTTATTTATTGCTTGCTGCTTTGAGTATGTGGTGCGCGATGTGGTTTTGGCGGCAAAATATGCGGCAAACCGCAGGGCTTTGGCTTTGATGGCGGCGATGATGTCGCAGTGCTCGTTGTCTGCTGTCGATGTGTTGCTGCCGATGCCGATTTCAAGAGGGCGTTTGCTGCAACGCGGTTTTAATCAAACGCATTATTTGGCGGCGGCGATGGCAAAGCATTATGGCTTGCCGATGAATAAGGCTTTGTTAGTCAAACAAGGGCGAGCGCCGCAATCTTCTTTGGCGGCAAGGCTGAGGCGGAAGAATATTCGAGGGGCGTTTTCCGTGCAGGGCGCGTGTCCGCCGTCGGTGTTATTGTTGGATGATGTTTATACGACGGGAGCAACGATGCGTGAGGCGGCGCGGACGCTAAAACGTGCAGGTGCGCAGAGAGTTTATGCGGCGGTGTTTGCTGCCGCGCTTTTTGATTAATGTAGAGGATATATGCAGGATTTTATTCCGGTTGTGGCGTTTATCGGCGCTTATGTGTCGGCGCGTGTGTTGGGTTATGCGGATCAGGCGATGTATGTGGCGACGGCGGCTTTGATGCTGGTGTCGGTTGTGCAATTGCTGTGGATGAAGTTGAGAAATACCGCGATTGAGAAACGCCATTGGCTGACGGTATTGGTGATTTGGGTTTTGGGCGTGCTGACTTTGGCGGTGCATAATGATTTGTTTATCAAATTCAAACCGACGGTCTTAAACATCGCGATTGCGGCGGTCTTTTTAGTCTCGCAATATGTGGGCAGGGAAAATTTGACTAAAAAGATGCTGCATAGCGCATTCGATATGCCCGAGCATTTATGGACGCGCTTGAATGTGGCTTGGGTCATTTTCTTTTTGTTTGAAGGTGCGCTGAATGTTTTTGTGGCATTGAATTTTTCGAATGATGTCTATGTCAGCTTTAAGTTTTTCGGCTTGATGGGGCTGACAATTGTCTTTTTAATTGCGCAATTTGTGCTGCTGCGTGCTTATTTGCGTAAGGATAAGGAGGGCGAGGATGAGTGAGGCGCGGATTGCGATGTTGGAGCAGGCTTTGCGCGCGGCATTTGCGCCGCAATGCTTAGAGATTCGTGATAATTCCGCCTTGCATGTCGGACATGCTTCGGCAGGCGGGGCAGGGCATTTTGCGGTCTATATCGTGAGCGGGGCTTTTGCGGGCTTATCTGCGGTAAAACGGCATCAGGCCGTCTATGCGGCGGTGGCGGATTTGATGGGAGCGGAAATACATGCCTTATCCATCGAGGCGAAAACGCCGCAGCAGGTCTCATCGGCATCAATATAAGCGCGTTTCGGCGCTTGTATTCATAGTTTAACCTGAGTTCGGGATAAGCCCCCTCTATTTAGCAGCCGCCAAAGCATTCTTCCCAAACATCTGCGGCTTATACGCAAACAAGCAATATGCCGTTAATCCAGAAATCAGATTCAACAAAAATCCCTTCTCTGAACGATG
>NZ_JBXGGR010000054.1:0-11335 GCF_056855035.1 Suttonella sp. | reverse complement strand
CTGGCCTGCAAATGCCGGATATGGTCTTCTTGGGTAAATTGATCCGTGAATTGTACGGCGGTGGGGTAAGAGGTATAACGCGGTCCGCTCATGCGGTATTTTTCTATTAAAGCGGCATCAAAATAAGCTGTCATGTTTGTTTTATGTTCAAAATTAAGCGCGCATTGTAGCAAATCCCCGCAAGCCATGTAGGAAAAACTGTCGTATCTTTATGTATTTGATATAGTTATTCTCATTTTAAACATAATGCGCTTTATAAGGACTTATTTGCTTTGTCTATTGTTATTGCTTAGGTGCATCAGCCAAAACTGGATAAGCGGTAAGCCTTAACCGCTCGGCTTTGAGCTATGCTTGGAAAATTTTAAGCTAAAGTGGTTTGTTTGCTATGTATGCGCTGGTGAGTTTTTTCAGCGGTTTATTGTTTACCGCAGCCTTTTCCCCTTTTGATTATTGGTATGCGGCGTTTATTAGCCTGACGGCTTTGGCTTGGGTGTGGCTGCATGCGCCGACTAACCGCACGGTGCGTTACGGTTTCCTCTTCGGCTTGGGCAATTTTGGCTCAGGCGTGTATTGGGTTTATATCAGTTTGTATCGCTTCGGCAATGCGCCGCTGATGTTTGCCATTCTGGCGAATGTCTTGTTAGTGCTGTATTTGGCACTCTATCCCGCTTTGGTGGGTTATGTCTTGCGGCGTTTTAGCGCGCCGCGTTCGGTCTATCGTTTGCTGCTGATTCCTTTGCTGTGGCTGGGGGCGGAATTTTTACGCGCTTATTTTCTGACAGGTTTTCCTTGGTTGTCGGCGGCGTATTCGCAGCTTTACGGCGTGCTGAACGGTTTTGTGCCGATTATGGGCGTATTCGGTACGGGGCTGTTTTTACTGTTGGTATGCGCTTTATTGGCTTATACGCTGTCGCAGCGCGTGTTTTATCCGGCGGTGATTGCGGGGTTTATCGTCGTGATTGCCTTATTGTGCCGCGAATTGTCTTTTACGCATGCAATCGGTCAGCCCTTTTCGGTGGCTTTGGTGCAGGGCAATGCTTCGCAATATACCAAGTTTGATGCCGAGCATATGCAGAAGGATATGGAGGATTATATTGCGCTTAGTGCCGAGCGCAGTGAAAGCGTGATTATTTGGCCGGAAACGGCGGTGGCGTTTATGGAAGAGAGCATTAAAGCGCCGGTTTTGGAGCCTTTGGATGCTTTGTTTAAGGATAAGCGGCAGGCGGTGGTTTTGGGGATTCCCAGCGGCAATATTCGTGCCGATTATTATAATAGCGTCATTACTTTAGGAGCGGCAAACGGGCGTTATGCCAAAAATCATCTGCTGCCTTTCGGCGAATTTATTCCGTTTAAACCGCTGTTTCAAATATTCAACCGCTTTGTGGATATGCCTTTAGGCGATTTTTCGCGCGGCGGCAATCAGCAGACGCCGATTTTTACGCAGGGGATTCCCGCTGCGGTGTCGATTTGTTTTGAATCGGCTTTCGGGCGGCAGGTGCGGCAGGGTGCAGGTAAGGCGCAGTATTTGATTAATGTCTCGAATGACGGCTGGTTTCAAGGCTCGATTGCCGCGCATCAGCATTTGCAGATGAGCCAGATGCGCGCTTTGGAATTAGGGCGCGAGATGGCGCGGGCAACGAGCACAGGGATTACGGTATTTATTGACAGCCAGGGAAAAATTCTGAGCAGTCTGCCGCAGCATGAGCAGGCGGTGCTGTCAGGCTGGATTCAACCGCGCACGGGACTGACGCCTTATGCGCGTTTCGGCAATACGTTGTTTATTTCTCTCTGGCTGCTCTATGCTATCATTGCCGCTTTGTTGTACCCAATGCGGAAAAATCATGCAAAAGCAATATCAAGCGAATTTTATTGAAGCCCAAGTCCAAGAGAATTGGGCGAAAAATCAGAGTTTTCGTGCTGAAATCCAGCCGGATAAGGAAAAGTTTTACTGTTTGTCGATGTTCCCCTATCCTTCGGGACGATTG
Source organism: Suttonella sp. (assembly GCF_056855035.1). Lineage (NCBI taxonomy): Bacteria > Pseudomonadati > Pseudomonadota > Gammaproteobacteria > Cardiobacteriales > Cardiobacteriaceae > Suttonella > Suttonella sp. The sequence goes on along the minus strand of NZ_JBXGGR010000054.1, from coordinate 9,350 downwards.
CATATGGGGCATGTGCGCAATTACACGATTGGCGATGTGATTTCGCGCTATCAGCGCATGAAGGGCAAAAATGTTTTGCAAACCATGGGTTGGGACGCTTTCGGTATGCCGGCGGAAAATGCGGCGATGAATCATCGGGTCGCTCCTGCCAAATGGACGTATGAAAATATCGACTATATGCGCAGCCAATTGAAATTGCTCGGTTTTGCCATTGATTGGTCGCGCGAGATTACCACTTGTCAGCCGGATTATTATCGCTGGGAGCAATGGCTGTTTACGCGTTTGTTTCAAAAAGGGATTGTTTACCGCAAAAACGGTACGGTAAATTGGGATCCTGTCGATCAGACGGTATTGGCGAATGAGCAAGTGATTGACGGCCGCGGTTGGCGTAGCGGCGCTTTGGTCGAAAAGCGCGAAATTCCGATGTATTACTTCCGCATCAGCGATTATGCCGAAGAATTATTAGCCGATTTGGACAAGCTCGAGCATTGGCCGGAGCGCGTGAAAACGATGCAGCGCAATTGGATCGGCAAATCGCGCGGCATGACCCTACGTTTTGCGATTGCCGAGCAGAGCAAAGCGGGCTTGAGCGGCGAGGCGGCGCAATATGTGCAGGTCTATACCACGCGTCCCGATACGATTTTCGGCGCTTGCGCGGTGGTTGTGGCTGCCGAACATCCTTTGGCAGGCGCGGCGGCGGAGAATCGCGCGGATTTGCAAGCCTTTATCGCAGAATGCAAGGCGGGTTCGGTCGCAGAAGCCGATGTGGCGACAATGGAAAAGAAAGGCATGCTGACGGGGCGTTATGTTATCAATCCTCTTAGTGGCGAACGTTTGGAAGTCTGGATCGCCAATTATGTGATTTGGGGCTATGGCGACGGCGCGGTCATGGTGGTGCCGGCGCATGATGAACGCGATTTTGAATTTGCGCTTAAATATGATTTGCCGATTAAACAAGTAATTGCCCAAGAAGACAAGCCTTATGACAATCAGGCATGGCAGGAATGGTACGGCGACAAAGAAAACATTGCTCTCATCAATAGCGGCGAGTTTAACGGTTTGAATTTCGAGCAGGCTTTTGAAGCCATCGGCAAAAAATTGCAAAGCCTCGGCGCCGGCGAGCCGAAAACCCAATACCGCCTGCGCGATTGGGGTATTTCGCGGCAGCGTTATTGGGGGTGCCCGATTCCGATTATTCACTGCGAGGATTGCGGCGATGTGCCAGTGCCAGATAAAGATTTGCCGGTGGTTTTGCCTGAAGATGTGGTACCGGATGGCAGCGGCTCGCCATTAGCGAAAATGCCTGAATTTTATGAAACGGTTTGTCCGAATTGCGGCAAACCAGCAAAACGCGAAACCGATACCATGGATACTTTTATGGAATCCAGCTGGTATCAATTCCGCTATATGTCGCCCGATTATACGCAAGGCATGCTTGAGCCCGAGGCGGCGGCATATTGGCAAAGCGCCGATCAATATATCGGCGGCATCGAACATGCGATTTTGCATTTGCTCTATGCGCGTTTTTATACCAAATTGATGCGCGACGAGGGCATTGTGCAAGTCGATGAGCCTTTCCAACGTTTGCTTACCCAAGGCATGGTGCTGGCAGGTACATGGTACCGCGAAGAGGAAAGCGGCAAAAAACATTGGTTTAATCCTAATGAAGTCAGTACTGTAACCGACGAAAAAGGGCGGATTACCGGCGGCAGTCTGCAGCGTGACGGCGAAGCGGTCTTATACGGCGGCATGGAAAAAATGTCGAAATCCAAAAATAACGGCGTCGATCCGCAAGCCTTGATTGAGCAATACGGCGCGGATACCGCACGCTTATATACCATGTTTACTTCGCCGCCTGAAAGCACTTTGGAATGGTCGGAACATGGCGTGGAGGGCGCGAACCGCTTTTTGCGCCGCCTGTGGGCTTATGCTTATGAATATCGCCAAAGCCTGAGTCAAAGCCATGACGCGATTGCGCTGGACGAAAAGCATCAAGGCATCCGCCGCGAAATTCATGAGCAATTGCGCAGCGCGCGCTTTGATTATGAGCGCAATCAATTTAATACGGTTGTTTCTGCAGCGATGAAAATTCTCAATGCGCTTGGCAATATTGAGCCGGATTATGCGGCTTTGCGCCGCGAAGGTGTGCGGATTCTGCTATTGATTTTGGCGCCGATTGTGCCGCATATTGCCAGCGTCTTATGGCAGGCATTAAACTTCGGCGGGGATTTGCTCAATCAGCAAATGCCGCAGCCGGATGAGGCGGCATTGGTGCAGAACCGCTTTACTTTGGTGGTGCAAATCAATGGCAAAAAACGCGGCGAAATTCAGGTGGCGGCAGATGCCGATGAGGACAGCATTGTGCAGACGGCATTAAATGACGGCGAATTGCGCCGCTATACCGACGGCAAAACGCTGCGCAAGGCGATTGTCGTGCCGCAAAAATTATTGAATTTAGTGGTAAGCGATTAAGTATGTTTCAAGATGCAGAACGATATAAAAATATTGTTCTGCGTTTTGTTTTGAAATGGACGCTTTGCGCCTCTTTTGCTTTCATTACCTTTCTTAAAGGGAAGGGTTTCAACCAGTAAGGAATTTTTGATGAAAAAACTCTGCTTATTTGCCTGTTTGTGTCTGCTTTCTGCCTGCGGTTTCCATCTCAAAGGTTTGGGCGACAACAGTTTGAATCTCAAAAATATTTATGTGATCAGTGCGACGGAGAAACTCGATGCGTCGCAGCAGCTGGCTTATGATGCCCTGCTTGATGCGCTTAGAGACAGCGGCGTTGCGATTGTCGATAGCGAGGCGGCAAGCGCGCATAAATTGGTGATTTCGCAACTGCATTTCCACCGCCGCGAAGTCGCCGTGGGCGGCGACAGCGGCAATAGTCGCGAATTGGAAATTACCGACGGCTATTCTGTGGCTTTGTTTAAAAACAATAAAAACTTAGGCGAAACAAGCGTGCAAAGCCGCAGTAATATTGCTTACAGCGCAGGGCAATTTATCGGCAGCATGCAGGAAGAACGCAATACGCATGAGAAATTGGCGCGCGAAAATGCGCACAGCGCCCTGCGCTTTATCCAGTCCAAAACCGCTACGCCTTAATAATGACCATCAGCGCGGCGCAGTTAAGCACGCATTTGCAGAAGCAGGGCTTGCCTGCCATGACTTTGCTCTACGGCGAAGAGCCGCAGCTGTTGCAGGAAGCCTTAGACGCGATTCGTCAGCAAGCCTTGAAAGCGGAGTTTAGCGAGCGTAAGCGTCTTGATGTGGGGCGCAGTGCCGCCGATTGGCAGGAATTGCTCAATGAGGTGGAAACCCCGTCTTTATTTGCGCCGCGCAGTTTGATTGAGGTGCACGGCGAGCAGAAAAGTCTGGATAAGCAGGCGGCGGCGCATGTGCAGAAAATCGCAGGTTTGCATTTGGATAATGTGCGGATTGTGCTGTATTTTCCGCGCTTGGAAAAGGTTAGCCAAGCGGCATGGTATAAACATCTGGCAAAACAAAATTTTTTAGAAGTGCGCGGCTATGCGCTTAATGAAGAGGAATTTGCCGCCCAAATCGAGCAGCGTCTGCGTCGCAGCCAATTGCATTTGGATGAGGCGGCAAAAGCCCTGTTCATTGATTATCACGAGGGCAATTTGGCGGCGGCGCAGCAATCGATTGCGCGGCTTTGCCACAGTCCGGCGCGCGAAGCTTTATTGGAAGAGGCGGATATTGCCCGCCTGCTGGACGATTTTTCCCATTTCGGCGTCAATGCTTTTCGCGAGGCATTGTTGCGTGGCGACTGGCTTGCCTGCTACCACAGCGCAGAAAAAATCGCCCAAAACGGTAAAAACGAAATCACTCTGCTAGTCTGGCAATTGGCGCGCGATGCCAATGTTTTGCTGGAACTGCATCATGCGCCGCAATCAAAAGAAGAGATTTTCAAACGCGCGCGCCTGTTTTATCCGCGCCAACAAGCGGCTTTGCGGCAGGCGGCACAGCATTTTCCCATCAGTCTGGTGTTGAGCTTAAATCAACTCGCCGCGAAACTCGACCGCATCAATAAAGGCGTAGAGCGCGGCGATGCTTGGCTGACGCTGCGCCAATATTGTTTATTGCGCCAACAACGCCGTTAAACATCGCCATTTCCGCTTCAAGCACTTGGAAACAGAAATGGCGCGATAGTGATATTTATAAAGTCAGAGCCGCATCCAGAGCGATTTCTATCATTTCATTGAAGGTGGATTGGCGCTCTTCGGCAGTGGTGTATTCTTCACGGATGATATGATCGGAAACGGTGCAGATGGTCGCCGCTTTCGCGCCGAATTCCGCCGCCACGCCGTAAATGCCCGCCGCCTCCATTTCTACGCCTAAAATGCCGTATTTGCGCAGGGTTTGCGTGAGCGCCTGATCAGGATGATAGAACAAATCCGAAGAAAACAAATTGCCTACTTTCGCCTTCACGCCCCGTGCCTGAGCCGCCTGAGCAAGCGCTTGCACGATGCCGAAATCGGCTAATGCGGCAAAATCATAGCCATGGAAGCGGCTGCGGTTGACTTGGCTATCCGTGCTTGCGCCCATGCCGATAACAACGTCGCGCACATGCACATCGTCTAAAACCGCGCCGCAGGAGCCGACTCGAATCAGATGTTGCACACCGTATTCCGTAATCAATTCTTTGGCATAAATGGAGCAGGAGGGAATGCCCATGCCGTGCGCCATGATGGAGATTTTTTTACCTTGGTAAGTACCTGTGTATCCGTACATATTGCGCACAGCGGTAACTTGTTCGGCATCTTGGAGGAAATTTTCTGCGATGTATTGGGCGCGCAAGGGATCGCCGGGCATGAGAACGGTTGGGGCGAAAGCGTCTTTTGCAGCGCTGATATGAGGTGTTGCCATATAAATTTTTCCTTAATAGTTAAGTGGATGAAAAATTGCTAAGCGTGTTAGCATTGCTGTTTGCCGTAACGTTCTTCGCGCAATAAGGCGCGCACGGCGGCGTCGAATTCCTGCAAAACGCTTTGCGCTTGCGCAGCGTTATCGCCTTTGGCATCCAGATAGCATTTGACTTTCGGCTCAGTGCCGGAAGGGCGCACAATCAAACGGCTGCCGTTATCCATGTAGAAGACCAAAATATCGCTGCGCCGCTCCGTATTCAAATGATCGATAAATTCGCTGACGGCATGGCTGCCGATATGGCTGGGCGCTTGGCTGCGCAAGGCTTGCATAAGCCGTTCGATATCGGCGAGTTCTTTCACGCGGATAGAGATTTGCGAACTCACAAAAGCACCGAAGGTTTGGGCAAATTCTTCCGCCAAATCTAACAACGTTTTGCCTTGCGCTTTTAAATGGCGCACTAAATCTAAAAAGACGATTGCCGCCGAAATGCCGTCTTTGTCGCGAACTTTGTCGGGATCGACCAAATAGCCGATGGCTTCTTCAAAACCATAGCGCAAATTTTCCACTTTACCGATATATTTGAAGCCCGTCAGGGTTTCTTCGCTGTCAAAGCCATAGTGTCGGGCGATGTGCGCTAAGGCGGGAGAGGAGACCAAAGAACAGGCAAAAGTACCTGTACTGCCCTGATATCTTTGCGCTAAATACCATGCCAAATAACAGCCGACGGTATTGCCATGCAAGGCTTTCCATTGTCCTGTCTTGTCGGCAATGGCAACTGCAAGGCGGTCGGCATCGGGATCATTCGCCAAAATAAATTCCGCGTTTTTGGTTTTGGCAAGCGCAATCGCCAAATCAAGCGCTCCCTTTTCTTCGGGATTAGGGAAAGATACGGTGGGGAAAGTGCCGTCCGGCTCCGCCTGCTCTGCCACCACATGCGGAAGCGGCAATTGCGCAGCGGCTAAGGTTTTGAATAATATTTCTTTACCCACGCCGTGCATCGCGGTGTACACATAATTCAATTCGCAGGCAGCTTCCTGCGCCAAGGCAGCGGTTTTTTGCACATAGGATTCAATCAAACTTTCTTCTACTAAGTCAAAAGCTTTGCTACGCGGATATTCACCAATCGGCGTTTGTGCGGCAGCGGCAATATTTTCGGCAATAGCGCTGTCGGCAGGAGAGACAATTTGTCCGCCGCCATTAGATTTGCCCAGATAGACTTTATAGCCGTTGTCTTCAGGCGGGTTATGACTGGCGGTCACCATGACTGCACCGCTGGCATCCAGATGCCGAATGGCATAGGCAAGCACGGGAGTAGGCAAAGCACGCGGCAGCAGATAGGTTTTAATTCCCGCCCCTGCCATAATGGCGGCGGTGTCTCGTGCATAAACATCGGAGTTTTTGCGTCCGTCATAACCAATCACGATACTGGTCTGCTCCGGGTCGAAGCTCAGCAAATAATCGGCAAGCCCTTTTGCCGCCTGCGCAACCAATACGCGGTTCATACCCATTGGTCCCGCCTGCTGAGGTCCGCGCAAACCGGCAGTACCGAATTGCAAACGTCCTTCAAAGCGTTGCTGCAATTGCGCAAGAGCGCTTTGATCACCGCCATCGGCGGCTTCGATTAATGCGCCAAGTTCAGCCCGCGTTTCAGCATCGGGGTCTTGTGCAAGCCATTGCTTGGCTGTATTGAGTAGGTCCATACACGTTCCTTTATTGTTATGGTGAAAGCGTTAAAATTTCCAGTTCGCATTGTCCTAATGCCTGCCATAATTCGCGACTGCGCGACTCATGTCCGCCGTGCGCGGTGCAGCATAATACCGCCCGACTCACTCGTGCAAGCGATAAACCGCTTAAACGCAGACTGTTAATCGCTACTTGCAAAGGCGGCAAACTGGGATTATAGGCGGCATTTTCCGCATAGCGCCCTGTAATGATTTTTCCTTCAAGCCCTAATGCAATGCCTGCGTAAGCACGACTATAAGGCGCATAGCAGGTGTTCGCCGCTTCAAAAGCCGCCTGTTCCAAGGCATCTAAGGAAGGTTTGGGCGGCGATAATTCATGCTGCATTTTATCTAGCAAACGAATATCCAAACCAAGATCTTTAGGCGAAAAACTATCGGGCAGATACTGTTGCAACAATTGGTCGCGGCTATGCGGCAAATGGATTTTTATCTGCTGCGCATGGCGCAATTCATTCAGAAATTGGCGGCAATGTCCGCAAGGCGTGTAATTCACCACAATATCGCTGATGATATCCGCGCCCCTTTGCCAAGCATGTGCAATAGCGCTTTGCTCGGCATGTACGGTCTGCCCCATATCCGCTTCTCGGCATTCTTGGTTGACGCCGATATAAAAATTGCCCTCTTTATCAATGGCAATTGCCGCCACATTAAATTGAGAAACCGGCGTCACCGCCAGTGTCGCCGCCTGCGGCAATAAAGAGAGAGCAAAGGCAATCGGATCATTGCCAAACGCCTTGCTGCCCTGCTCGACTTCATTTTTATCTAAAAAACTCAACATTTTTATTATTCCAAGTAGCAATTAAAAATAAGAATGGGTAGAATGCCTTTTCTGTTAACAACCTGTTAGTCCGTTCCCTTTTTATCATACTTTTTACATGGAGATATTTCAATTATGGAGGTTATTAACAGCATTTTCGATATGTTGACACTGTTTCGGATTAGGCTTACGCTGTTCATAGCATACTTTTATCTTATTTGGTCTTGTGAAGTCGTCATCACGACTGCAGGGCTAAACCTGCGTCAAAGCATATTGACGCTTCTACTTTGTTTAAAAATTGATTGAATCAAAAAGGAGAAATCAATGTTAATTCAGGAAATTATCCGTAAAAAACGTGACAAGCAAAAATTAAGTCCGGAAGAAATTCAATTTTACATCCAAGGCGTGACTGACGGCAGCATCAGCGAAAGCCAAATTGCCGCCATGTGCATGGCGATTTATTTTAACGATCTTGATATAGAAGAACGCAGTGCCTTAACGCTTGCCATGCGCAACAGCGGCGACAGTTTGCAATGGGAATCTTATCAGCTCAACGCCCCTACCCTAGACAAACATTCCACCGGCGGCGTGGGCGATGTGGTCTCATTAATGCTTGCGCCCATGCTTGCCGCCTGCGGCGGTTTCGTGCCGATGATTGCAGGACGCGGTTTAGGGCACACCGGCGGCACTTTGGATAAATTAGAAAGTATTAAAGGCTTTGATATTTTCCCTAATCCTCAGAAAATGCAGGAATTAGTTAAAGAAATCGGCTGCGTCATCGTAGGACAAACAGGCAATCTCTCTCCCGCCGATCGCAAAATTTACGCCACTCGCGACGTTACTGCCACGGTGGAAAATATATCACTCATCACCGCTTCCATTCTCTCTAAAAAATTGGCGGAAGGCTTAGACAGTCTGGTGATGGACGTTAAAGTAGGCAACGGTGCATTTATGCCAAGCTATGAATTATCCAAAGCCTTGGCACAAAGTATTGCCGCAGTAGCCACACAATCAGGCTGCCAAACGACCGCCTTATTGACAGATATGAACGAAGTCTTAGCCTCTAGCGCCGGTAATGCCGTAGAAGTGCGCGAAGCCATCCGCTATTTACGCGGCGAGGGTGTTCGCAATCCGCGTTTGCATGAAATCAACCTTGCCCTTTGTGCAGAAGCTTTGGTCAATGGCAAATTAGCCGATTCCCGCCAAACAGCCCGCCAACAATTGCAAAACGTTTTAGACTCTGGAAAAGCTTATGAAATCTTTGAAAAAATGGTTCATGCGCAAGGCGGTTCGACGCAATTTGATCAATTACCCCTTGCCAATATCGTCAAACCCGTCTTAGCGGAAAACGCCGGCTATATTCAAAGCATGAGCACGCGCGATATCGGCGTAGCGGTCATTAATCTTGGCGGTGGCCGACGCATTGCCAGCGATCATATTGACCACAGTGTCGGCTTTGATGAAATCTTAGCCATCGGCAGCAAAGTCGAAATCGGCACGCCTCTGGCAATGATTCATGCCAAAGACGAAGCTTCATGGCAAGCCGCCGCAAAAGCTTATCGCGCCGCCTTGCAGATCGGCGAAGCAAAACCTGAGGAGCGTCCTTTGGTTTACGAAACACTCACCGCCTAAATCGGAAATGCTCAAAAATAAACCCTGCATAAAGCAGGGTTTATTTTTGCTTAAGCAGCACAGCCGATAATGGCGTATAGTCAAAGATTTCAAAAAGAGTTACAGTTTTGATTCATTTTGCTGTACTCTTCTATAACGCTCGCAGCTTGATATTTTGTGTCACTTTTTCAGTTCTTCGACTATAGTAATCTGAAACCTTTGCAAAACCCCAAAGCATTTAAGTTGTTTTGGGGTTTTTAAGAAAAATGGCATTATGTGCCCAAATTTTACCCATTCATCCTGATTAAACAGCCCATTTCAAGCTGCTTACCGCCTTTTCAGGCAGCAATAGG
>NZ_JBXGGR010000044.1:0-30194 GCF_056855035.1 Suttonella sp. | reverse complement strand
GGTGATGTGTTTGAATTTGTTGAAAGCAGCCAATAAGTTAAGGCTAATTGTGCCTATTGCTGCCTGAAAAGGCGGTAAGCAGCCTGAAATGGGCTGTTTAATCAGGGTGAATGGGTAAAATTTGGGCACATAATGCCATTTTTCTTAAAAACCCCAAAGCGCGTGCAAACCGCTTGCATGGCTTTGGGGTTTTGCAAAGGTTTCAGGTTGGTAGTCCACACTTCTTGCGCTGTCGAAAAAATCGGCAGGATAAGTATCGGCGGCATAAATTTCCGCCTCTTCCGGTGCATAAGAAAATTCATAAACGCTGTCGTCTTTATTACGCAATGCCGGCGGGCGGAACTTAGGATCTACCGAGGGATAAGAAGATATCCAAAAAATCGAATGCATCGGAATGATGCGTAGCGGCGGCGAATAGCGGGTATAAACGCTGACGTCTAATGCTTCCAGCTGTTTATTGTATTGCGCGATAGTTTTATCCAAGAGAGCGATTTCTTCCGCGCTCAATTCGCTTTTTGCCCACACAATCTGCATGAGCCCCATAAACACGCGGGTATTTTGACTTTCCCCAGTAAAGAGCAGGTCTTTATCGACCGCGTCGTGGCCGTGTTTGAGATAGGCTTTTGCCAACAGCTTTTCAGGCAGCCCGGCAAATAATTTTTTGGATAAGGCAACACTGCGCTCGGGATTAAGGTTATCTATTCTCAGATATTCATGAACCAGATGAAATTCCGGCGTTAAAAACAGCAGGGTTTCGCCGTGATAAAAGATCCTGAGCGATGTCGTTTGCGAATAGGAATAATATGGTGGTAAGGGTTTTCTGCTGCAATTGATGCCGCCACCACAGGGGCGCAAACGGCAGCCCGACAAGGCAGTTAGTGCCGCTGAAGACAAGCTCAGTGTGATAAATTTTCTTCTATCCATAATGTCTCACTTTATTTCATTTTGACTATTTTCTACTGGGGCGCGCGCCCGGCACGGATCAGCGCACCGCTGCCGCTTTGCGCCGTCATTTATCCCATCAACCTTATGATTTAGCACAAGATATCGCCGAATTACAATATTATTTCTCGCCGCCGCAAAATGAAGACAGCGTGCGCGCCTACCCTGCGGCAGGGATTGATGTGCCGCTGTATATTCTCGGCTCCAGCACGGAAAGCGCCTATCTTGCCGCCGCTTTAGGACTGCCTTATGCCTTTGCCGCACATTTCGCGCCCGCCATGCTCTTGCAGGCGGCGGATATTTATCGCCGCCATTTCCAAGCCTCGCCGCAATATGCCCAACCCTATTTCATTGTCGCGCTCAATGCCATTGTGGCGGAAACAGAAGCGGAAGCCGCCTATCTTGCCAGCTCGCAGCAGCAATTTTTCCTAAACGTCGTTACCAACAGCCGCCGCCCCTTGGCGCCGCCGGTAGACAATATCGACGCGCTATGGACACCGACACAGAAATACCAAGTCGAACACATGACCGCCTGCAGCATGATCGGCAGCCCCGACAGCGTAAAAACGCAAATCGCTGCCCTGCAAGCGCAAATTTATGCCGATGAAATCATGGCGGTCAGCTATATTTACGATGAAGACTTACAGCATCGTTCTTATCAATTGTTCAAAAACCTGTTCTAAGAAAAAAGCCGTGCATAGCACGGCTTTGCAAGAAAAATCATCGCTTTTATTGTGCGATACCGCTATGGCGCAGCAAGGCATCAATATTAGGTTCGCGCCCGCGGAAAGCGATAAAGCTGTCCATGCTGCTGCGACTGCTGCCCACTGCCAGTATTTCGTCGCGGAATCGCGCGCCGGTATCGGCATTAAGCACGCCGCCGCTTTCGGCAGCCTTTTCTTCAAAAGCAGCGAAGCTGTCTGCGGATAAGACTTCCGCCCATTTGTAGCTGTAATAGCCTGCCGCATAGCCGCCGGCAAAGATGTGCGAAAACTGCATGGGGAAGCGGTTGTTCGGATAATCGGGCGTGACGCTCACGGCTTGGCGTACGGCTTTAAGTACCGCCAACACCTCTTTGTCCTGATTGTCCTTATCGTGTATGCGCATATCAAAAATCGCAAATTCCAATTGGCGCAGCATTGCCATTGCCGATTGGAAATTTTTTGCCGCCAGCAATTTCTCAAACAATTCCTGCGGTAAAGCTGCGCCGCTTTCCTGATGCGCGGTCATCATGGCAAGGCAGTCGCAGTCGTAGCAGAAGTTTTCCATAAACTGACTGGGCTGCTCCACCGCGTCCCATTCCACGCCGCTGATGCCCGAAGCGCCGTATTCATCGACTGTCGTCAGCATATGATGCAGACCGTGTCCGAATTCATGGAATAAGGTGGTCACTTCATCATGCGTGATATAGGCATCGGCATCGCCCACAGGCGGCGTGAAATTACAAACCAAATGCGCTACCGGCAATTGCAATTGTTCTCCGTCGCGAAAACGCGATACGGCGCTGTCCATCCATGCGCCGCCGCGTTTTTTCTCGCGCGCATAGGGGTCGAGATAAAAACGCGCCTGCAATTGTCCCGCCGCATCCAACACATCGTAAACGCTGACATCTTTATGCCATACGCTAAGCTGCGTATTGCGGGCAAAGCGCACACCAAATAGTTGCTGCGTAATGGCGAACATACCTTCCATAACTTTGCCGAAAGGGAAATAGGGGCGCAAATCTTCTTGCGACAAGGCATAACGTTGCTGACGCAATTTTTCCGCCGCATAACTGACGTCCCAAGGCTGTAAATCGGCAAGGTTCAGCGTCTCTGCGGCAAATGCGCGCAAAGCCTGCATTTCTTTCTCCCCTGCCGCCTTAGATTTGTGCAGCAAATCTTGCAGGAAATCCGCCACTTTCTGCGGAGTTTCCGCCATTTTATTGTCATCGGTAGAAAGGCTGGCAAAATCGGCATAGCCCAATAATTGCGCCAATTGCTGACGGATATGCAAAATTTCTTTAACGATGGCGGCATTGTCGAACTGCGCATCATCGCTTAATTCCGAAGCACGTGCGTTATAGGCTTTATATACCGTTTCGCGCAATTGGCGGTCTTCGGCATAACTTAATACGGGAATCACGACGGGTGCGTCTAAGGTCATACGATAGCCCGACTGCCCTTGCTGCTGCGCCAAAGATTGCATCAAAGCCAATGCGGAAGCCGGCAAACCGCTTAGGCGGCTATCGTCATTGTTCAGCAGCAAATGCCAAGCATTGGTCGCATCTAAAACATGATTGGAAAACTCCGTTCCCAATTCCGACAAACGCAGGCTGAATGCCTTAAATTGCGCTTTTTTCTCATCCGGCAAAGCCACGCCGCTACGCTCGAAATCGGCAATCTGATCACGAATAATTTTCTGCTGCGTTGCATTTAAGCCAGCAAATGCCGCGCCCGATTGCAGGCGTTTGATTGCCTCATACAAGCCCTTATGCTGCGCCATATCCGCACCGTATTCCGACAATGCCGGCAATACCGCTTCATAAGCCTCGCGCCATTCCTGCGTGCTTAACACGCTGTGCAAATGCGCAATCGGGCTAAACGCTAAAGACAGGCGATTATCCATACGCGCCAAAGGCAACATCAAGCTCTCCCAAGTCGGCTGCTCTTGAGCAATCAGAGCATCTACCGCCGCGCGGTTTTCCTTAAGAATTTCCAAAACCGCCGTATGATGCTCCGGCTTAATCTGATGATAATCAGGCTCGGTTGAAGGCTGATAAAGGGGATTGTGAGAAAAATCAGTCATCGCATTCTCCTTAATAAAATATTTCCGCTTAAATGGCGCTGAAAGCGAATAATTCAATTTAATTGCCGTTTTTATTATTCAATATACTGATTTAAATCAAAATTAATTATATATTTTGCTATTCTCCGCCGCTTGACGAGAAAATCCCTCGCACTTTATTCGCTTTGCTGTGCATAAAAAAGCCCACGGCACCGCCCTCCCCTTGCCAAGCCTTGCGCTTTGCCTACAATAAGGCTTTTGTAGCTCTAAGGATTTTTGATGTTTTCGCTCTCACAATGGCAAAGCGATAGTGCCGCCTATTCTTGGGCGCAGCGGGAAGATATTCTTCTGCTGGTTCAGGCCAGCCCTTATGCCGCGCAGCAATTGCTCAATCAGCCCGAAATGCTTGATTTGTTCGACTGCGATTGGCAGGATTTTGATTTCGGCACCGTCGGCGGCTTTTGGCAAGACTGCGGCGATGAAGCGACATTGATGCGCGAATTGCGCCGCTGCAAACACCGCTATCAAAGTGCATTGATTTACGCCCTGCTCTGCCGAGGGCTCAGCCAAAGCGCTTTTCTGCACAGTCTGTCCGCCTTGGCCGGCGCCTTGGTGGAAGCCGCTTTACTGTGGCAAGAGCGGCAATTGCAGACGCGCTACGGACAGCCACTGGATGAAAACGGCAACCCCTTGCGCTTAACGATTCTCGGCATGGGCAAATTAGGCGGTGCGGAGCTGAATTTTTCTTCCGATATCGATTTGATTTTCGCCTACCGCAATCAGGGCGAAACCCAAGCCGCGGCAGGACAAAAATCCATTGAGCATGAAGTCTTTTTCCGCAAATTAGCGCAAAAACTCATCGCCTGTCTAGATCAAATGACGGCGGAGGGTTTTGTTTATCGCGTGGATATGCGCCTGCGTCCTTTCGGGCAAACCGGACCTTTGGCATTGTCCTATACCGCATTGGAGAACTACTACCAAAGCCATGGGCGCGATTGGGAGCGCTATGCGATGATGAAAGCCCGTCCCGTGGCAGGCGATATTGAGGGCGGCATGGCATTGCTCGGGCAGCTGCGTCCATTTATGTACCGCCGCTATTTGGATTATGCCGCATTGGATTCGATTGCCCAGATGAAGCAGAGCATCAATCAGCAAATCCGCGCCCAAGGCATGGAAAACCACATCAAGCTCGGGCGCGGCGGCATTCGCGAGGCGGAATTTTCCGTCCAAGCCATGCAGCTTGTGTACGGCGGTCAATACCCGACCTTGCAATCGCCGCATTTTCTCGGCGTACTGGAGGATTTGCACCGTCTGAATTTATGGCAGGCGCAGGAATGCCAAGCCCTGCGCGAGGCATATTTGCTGCTGCGCACGGTAGAAAACGCCCTGCAATTTGCCCACGAGCAGCAAGTGCATGAACTACCGCCGATTGACGACAGCGCCGCATGGCAGCGTCTAAGCCTTGCCTGCCGCTTCGACAGCGTAGAAGCCCTGCAAGCGGCTCTGAATCAGGCACGCGAAACCGTCGATCAGCGCTTTCGCCGCATTTTCGCCAATACGGAAAACGGCACTGCGGCTGAAAACAACATCAGCGCCAATTGGCAGCATCTTAACGGCGAACAATTGCGCGCCGATTTAATCGCGCAAGACTATTCTGCCGAGCAAGCCGCAGCCATCAGCCATGCCCTGCAGCAATTCAGCGCCGCCCTGCCTTGGCAGCGGCTTTCGGAAAAAGCCGGCAAAAGAATCGAAACCTTATTGCCGCTCTTATTGCATATCGCCGCGCAAGAAAAAGCCGAAGCCGCCGCCATCGGCGAAATCCTCGCCTTGATTGAAACCGTCGCCTCGCGCAGCGTGTATATCGACATGCTGTCGGGCAATCCGCAATTAATCCGCCATCTGCTGGCGATTGCACGCGACAGCCGCGGCTTGATGGAATTTATCCGCGAACATCCGCTGGTCATTGACGACATCTTAAGCGAGCGCAGCCTCATTCAAGACGCCGCGCAATTAGACAGGGATTTATCCGCGCGTCTTGCCAATACTGATGACGAAAACTGGCTGCATGCCATCCGCGATTTCAAACATGCGCAATTATTCAAAATTGCTTGGGCGGAGCTATACGGCAATCTGCCGCTGATGGCAGCCAGCGACCACCTCAGCCATCTGGCGGAACTGATTATCGACAAAGCCTTGCAGCGCGCTTGGCAGCAACTCAGCCAACGCCACGGCATACCGCGCAGCGGCGACGGCGAAGCGGCGCGTTTCACCATTATCGCCTACGGCAAACTGGGCGGCTTGGAATTGAGCTACACCTCCGATATCGACCTTGTCTATCTCTATGACGACAAACGCAGCCAAGGCAGTACCGACGGCGAGAAAAGCATCGCCAACCAAGTCTTTTTCACCCGTTTGGTGCAGCGCATCAATAATTTGCTCTCTGCGCCATCTACCAGCGGCGTTTTGTATGAAATCGACACCCGCTTGCGCCCCGGCGGACGCAGCGGCATGCTCATCGCCTCTATCGAAGCCTTTGCCGATTATCAGCAAAAGCAGGCCTGGACATGGGAACATCAAGCCCTCACGCGCGCGCGTCCTATCGGCGGCGACGTGAGCCTATGCGCAGAATTCAGCGTCCTTCGGCAAACGGTGCTGCAAAAAGCCCCGCCTGCCGATTTGCGCCAACAAGTCTTGGATATGCGGGAAAAAATGCAGAATAACGAACACTTAGCCAAAGAAGGCTTTCATTTGAAAAAATCCGCCGGCGGACTGATCGACATCGAATTCATTGTGCAATATCTGCTGTTAAAACACGCGCATCAGGAGCCGATTTTGCTGCGCATGAGCGACAACATCCGCCAGCTTGCTGCGCTGGAAGCCACAGGGCTGCTCTCATCGATTGACGCCAATACCCTGCGCGATGCCTACCGCCGTCTGCGCCAAGCCGCACACCGCCGCGCACTTAATCGGCAAAGCAATGTGGCGGATAGCCTAGAATGGCAGAACACGATTAACCATGTCTGCCGCATTTGGCGAAAAGTGTTTGAAATTAATTAAAAAACGCGGTTTTCTCTTGCATAGAAAACCGCGTGGTAGCCTTCGAGATGAAAGCGATATTATTTATCCTTATTGCCATAAGGATTGTGTTTGTCGCGGTAAGAAATGCGAATCGGCGTGCCGTGCAAATCAAAATGGCGGCGGAAGAATTTGCTTAAATACTGCGTGTAGGAAGCCGGCACGTTTGTGGTGCGCGAGCCGTGGATGATGATATGCGGCGGATTGCGTCCGCCTTGGTGGGCATATTGCAATTTAATCGCATGACCGTTGACCAAAGGCGGCTGATGGCGGCGATATGCCAATTGCAGGGCTTCGGTCAATTTATTGGTGGAAATTTCTGCCAAGGCGCTTTCATAGACGCGTTTGACCGCCGGCAGAAGATTGCGGATATTGCTGCCGTGCAAAGCGGAAATGTAAAAGACTTCGGCATAATCGACAAAATGCAGTTTGCGCTCAAATTGCAGTTTGACCGCTTCGCGCGTTTCCTCGTCTAAATGATCCCATTTGTTTACTGCGATGATAAGACCGCGTCCACGTCGTGTAATTTCGCCCAATAAATGCGCATCCTGTTCGGCGACGCCTTCATGTGCGTCCAGCATTAAAATCACCACATTCGCCCGCTCGACAGCTTCTAAGGCTTTGACAATCGAGAATTTTTCCACTTTATCATGCACGCGCGCCTTACGGCGGATACCGGCGGTGTCGATTAAGGTAAAAGGCGTGCCTTCATTATCGACGTAGGGAATCATAATCGCATCGCGCGTGGTGCCTGCCACAGGGCTGGCAACCAGACGGTCTTCGCCGAGCAGACGGTTTAATAGGGTGGATTTGCCGGCATTCGGCCGCCCTAAAACGGCTAATTGAATGCCTTCATTGATGTCTTGCGTATCGCTGTCGCTTTGGCTGATGAATTGCTCTTCAGGCAAAGCGGAAAGCATTTGTGCAATCATATCGCCTAATTTATTGATATTGCGGCGATGTTCGGCAGCAATGGCAAGTATATTTGCCATACCTAGGGCATAGAAATCCGCCAAAATGATGTCTGGATCGGCAAAATCGGCTTTATTGACCGCCAGCAAGACGGGTTTTTGCGTGCAGCGCAATTCATGGGCGATTTTTTCATCGACTGCGGTCAGGCCTTCGCGCCCGTCAACCACAAAAACCACAATATCGGCTTCTTCAACCGCCTGCCGCGCTTGGCTGTCCACGCGAAAATCGATTTCGCTTTCTTCTTCCCGCAGCATACCGCCGGTATCGATAATGCGGCAGGCAATGCCGCCTAAATCGGCATCGCCATAATTGCGGTCACGGGTCAATCCTGGCATATCGCTGACGATAGAATGGCGGCTGCGGCTAAGGGTGTTGAATAGGGTCGATTTGCCCACATTAGGACGACCAACCAGCGCGATAATCGGTTTGAGAGGATAAACTCTTTGCATCAAATTTCCTTATTGCGGCCGCAGCGCGACGATGCCGCCGTTATCTAATTGCCATACAATCACATCAGGCAGAATCAGCGCTTCGCTTTTGCTGCCGCTGGCGGCAACTTTGCTGCGCGCAATCGCATTGCCGCTGCGGCTGTCCAGCCAAGTCAGATAGCCTTCGACATCTAATACGCCGACACGGCCGGGAATAGCCAGCGGCGGAGACAGACGGCGACCGACTAAATCGCTGTGCCGCCATAATTCCTTGCCTGTATTTTGGTCAAGGGCGACCACATGATCTTTGGCGGTGCTGAAATATAATTCTGTCGGACTCATGGCAAAATCCAGCCCGCTCGCCACCGTTTCATTGCGCCAGAGCGGTGCACCGCTTTGCAGATCAACGGCATAGGTTTCTTTGCCGTAAGCGCTGGCAAAGAGGCGGTTATTATTGATTTTGGGGCTGGCGTCTTGGTCGATAATTGCTGCTACGGTGCTTGCCGCGCCGGGTTGCACGAAATTGTCATTGGCAATGCTGATGCCTGTACGCGCATCCAAGACTTGCAATGCGCCGTTTTCATCTGTCAGCATGACAACGCCGCCGCCGATAATCGGCGAGGCATTACCGCGCATAGACAGCATCGGTACTTTGCTGTGATGACGCCAGACTAAAGCACCGTCCGCCGGATTGAATACGCTTAATTGTCCGTCGGAGGCATAAACCGCCAATAAGCCGTCTCCGAAGGCGGGGCGCGACAATAAGACGGAGCTCAAACGGCTGCGCCACATGATTTGCCCGTCTTCCAAGCGAATCGCCATCACATCGCCGTTTTTAGTGCCGAGAAAAGCGAAATTGCCTGCAATGGTCAGACCCGAGCTGATGTCGTTCTCTAAATCTATGCGGTAGATTTCTTTGCCGCTGTCTTTGTCGAAGCGGTAGAAATGTCCGTCGGCGCTGACGGCATAGACGTATTGACCGTCGGTCGCGGGGCTTAAACGCAAACCGCGTTCATGGTTTTTGCCGCCTAGGTTTTTTTGCCACAGAATTTGCGTATTGAATTGCGATTGTACTTCGCGTAATTCATTGGGTTCGGGATAGTTGCTTTCGCCGTAAAACCAGCTGGAGCAGGCGGTTAGGGAAAGGGAGGCAATGGTAAGCGCAAGAAGAGAAGATTTCATTGAGTCTCCTGAGCAGATTCAAGGGCGATTTGAGTTTCCAATTGGCGGATGCGTGTTGCCAACAGCGGCGAGGCTTGCTGCGCTTGGCTTTGCTGATAATGCTTGAGCGCCGCTTCGCGGTTGCCGCGCAAATAGTCGATATCGCCGCGCAATAAGGGCAGCTGCGACTGATAAACCGAGTGTTCCAATTGGTTCAGCGTCTGCATGGCGCCGTCGAAATCTTTGGCGGCAATCTTGACGTGCGCCAACTGCCATTGTGCCGTTTGGGCGATTAATGTATCAGATGCCGTGCCGGCTTTTTCCAAGGCGGCAAGTGCTTCCTGCGTTTTGCCCTGCTGTTGCTGATGTTGGGCGAAAAGCAGGGCGGCAAGGGCACCGTAATTGCTTTTATCTGCCTTTAAATCCGCAGTATAGGCGGCGTTTACGGCGGCATCGTTTTTAGCGGCGACCGCTTTTTCTAAAGTGTCGATTTGATAAGACAGACGGTAATTGGCTTCCAGCGCCCGTTTGTCCCACCATTTCATACCGAAAATAATCAGTAAGGCAATCACAATGCCGGCAAAAATCACGGGCAGATGGCGTGCCAGCCATTCTTTGACTAATTCGGCGGTTTCCGCATCGCTTCTATCATGATCAAACATGTTTATTCCTCAATATTCATGGCAATCACGGCAGCCAAATCCAGCTGCTGCTGCTCGCCTGTCGCTAAATTTTTTAAAGTTGCCAGTCCCTGCTGTACTTCTTCGCTGCCAAACACCAAGACAAAGTGCGCCTGCGCCGCATCCGCCTTGGCAAATTGTTTTTTCAGGGCTTGCAATTGATGATGGACGATAATTTGCCAATCGGGACGCGCGCGGCGAATTTCCATCGCCCAGCGCATTGCTTCGGCTTGTTCTTCAATTCCTGTGGCTAAAATATAGATATCGGGGTAAGACATATCCATCGGGCGCATATTTTCCCACAGCATGAAGATGCGCTCGATGCCGAAGGCAAAACCGGCTGCCGGTGTCGCCTTGCCGCCTAATTGCTCAACTAAGCCGTCATAGCGTCCGCCAGCGCAGATGGTACCTTGCGCGCCCAATTCTCGGGTTGTCCATTCAAAAACGGTATGGCAGTAATAATCCAGTCCGCGTACCAAGCGGGGATTGATGTGATAAGCGATGCCTAATTTTTCCAAAATGCCGCAGACTTGGGCGAAATGCGCTTTGCTTTCCTCGCCTAAATAGTCGTGCAGCAGCGGTGCCTGATTTAATATTTCTTGGGTTTTGGCGTCTTTGCTGTCCAAAATCCGCAGAGGATTGGTTTGTAAGCGGCGTTTGCTGTCTTCGTCCAAATCTTCGATATGGGCGCTGAGAAATTGCACCAACGCTGCCTGATAGGCTTTGCGCTCCGCGGCAAGACCGATGCTGTTGATTTCCAAGCTCACCACTTCGCGGATATTCAACTGCGTGAATAATTCATGCCCGATAGCAATTAATTCCGCATCGAGAGAGGGATTTGCCAAACCGAAACATTCCACACTCACTTGGGTGAATTGGCGGCTGCGTCCTTCCTGTGGTTTTTCATAGCGAAACATCGGGCCTTCGACGAATAAGCGCGTGATTTGCTGCAATCGTCCGTTTTCAATCATGGCGCGCACCGCGCCGGCAGTAGCTTCGGGGCGCAGGGTAATGCTTTCCTGATTGCGGTCGTCAAAGCTGTACATTTCTTTGGACACGATATCGGTTTCGCCGCCGATGGTGCGCTTGAACAATTGGGTTTTTTCCAAAAGCGGCAATTCTGCCGGCAAATAGCCGAATTGTTGCAGTAATTGGCGGATGATTTGCAATAATCGGGCGCGTTTGCTGCTGTGCGGCGGCAAAATGTCATTCATGCCGCGTAAGGATTGGATGGCTTCACTCATTGATAGTTACCTTGAAACGACGGGATTTTCCTACGCGATATTGCATTAAATCGGCGGCTTGTCCATTGATAGACAGGCTCACAGCTTCAGGGCGGCCGATATTGAATTCATAAGGACCGTTGCCGAGGGGAATATCGATGGTATCGCCTGCCTGATAGACTTTAGAGGCGACAACACGGTGCTCTTTATCACGCACTTCTACCCAATTCTCACTGCTAACGCGTAATTGAAGGGAAGGCTGAGCTGCTTGAGTAAGGATATTGTCTTGGTTATTTCCCTCTGCTTCTGATGCGGCTATCGGCGCATCTTCGGAAGCATTGCTCTGTACGGGAGATGTTTCTGATGTTGCGATATCTTCAGCATCAGTATTATCTATAGCACTCAGGCTTAATGTTTCCGATGTCGATGGTGACGGCGGAGTTTGTACCGGCAATGAGGTTAAGCTGGGTATTTCTTCAAATGAATTGTCTACCGGTTGGGTGATTGTTGCGACGTTGTCCGCTGCGATTTGCAGCGTAATTTGAGTATCGCTGCTTCCCGTATTTTCAACAAGCGGTGCACGTTCTTTATCAAAAGCCTGTTTAAATTGGCTGATTAGCCAAGAGTTGGGATTAAATACTTGGGTTAACACCACGCCTGCCAAAGCCATCAGCGGCACAATACTCAGCCAAGTACCGAAATGATAGCGTTTGAAGGAATGACTTTGGCTGGCAATATTGGCACTGCTTAAACGAATTTCACTGTCTTTAAAGCCCAATCGGTTGAAATCGGCTGCCATCACATCCGCATCGAGCCCCAAAAAACGACTGTAGTGCATCAGATAACCGCGTGTAAAAACCGGCGCGGTCATTTCCGAGAATCGATTGGCTTCTAATTTTTCTAAAATATCAATACTTAAACGTGTTTGCATTGCAGCATTGGCAATACTGATGCCTTTTGCTTCACGGGCGGCGCGTAAAATCGCGCCAATATCTTGCGCATCCATCATGCTTAAATTCCTAAGGTTCTTGCTTGTTCCGAACCCTGATAACTACCGCGCATCACGCGCATTAAATCATTTTCTTTTTGCGCATTACCTAAGCCGCGTGCCGCTAAAATGCCGATACGGACGCTTTCGGCGCTATAACCGACATAGGTGTGCACGACTTCGACATAATTGGCAGCCGCTTGGTAGTTGCCTTGGCTTAATTCGATATCCGCTAATGGCAATAAAGCGCCGGCGGCATGGTTGTCGAAGGTCAGGGCTTGGCGGTAGGCGCTTGAAGCCGCTGCCAGATTATTTTTGCTTTGACGGCAATTGCCTTCGGCAATATAGGATAAGGCTGAAAATGAGGTGCCTTTTGCGCGCATACGCGCATATAAATTGTCTAATTCCGGATTGCGGTCAAATTTACATAGAAAAGTAGCGTAGTTCATAAAACCTAGGGCATAGTCCGGATGACTGGCTAAAAGCTTTTGATAGACTTGATCGCCGGCGGCAATATCGCGTTTTTCTTCATATAAGACCGCTAAAATATTCCATGCTTCGGGCGGACGAGAGTTAATTTCAATGGCGCGTTTGAGTTTGGGCTCCGCCAAATCATAGCGTCCGCGGCGTACGTATTCGGCGCCCAATTGCAGATAATCTTGATAGGCTTGATCGTAATCCGCCTGAGTGCCGCTGGAACCGCCGACGGTTCTTGTGGTCGTCATGGTTGATGTACAAGCGCTTAGCCCAAGAGACAAAGCAATTACTGCCGATAATTTTAAAAATTTCATACGCTCTCCTCCACTCGTCGTAGTTTACGCTCTCGCTTGCTGCGGTCATTCACTTGACCGACCAACTGACCGCAAGCGGCATCAATATCCTCTCCGCGGGTTTTGCGAATGGTAACCACAAAACCTTGCTCGCTGAGATAGCGCTGGAATTTCATCATGGTATTGCGTGACGAACATTCAAATTTGCTACCCGGAAAGGGGTTAAAGGGAATTAAATTGATTTTGCCCAGCACGTCTTTTAATAGATGCGCCAATTGTCGGGCATGTTCCGGCTGGTCATTGACATCACGTAGCATCACATATTCCCATGTGACGCCGCCGTGCTGACGGTTGTGTTCTACATAAGCCTTGCAGGCTTCCAATAGGGCGGCTAAGCCGTAGCGTTCGTTAATCGGCACGATTCGATTGCGCAATTCGTCTGTGGGCGCATGCAAAGACACCGCCAAACTCAAATCCGTGACTTCGCGCAATTTATGAATTGCCGGCACGATACCGGAAGTGCTTAAAGTAACGCGGCGTTTGGATAAGCCGAAGCCGAAATCATCCATAAAAATTTCTGTGGCGGGCAAGACTTGGTTGAAATTCACCAAAGGCTCTCCCATGCCCATCAAAACGATGTTGGTAATTAAACGCGGATTGCCATTGCGTTCGCAGCCTAATAATTCTTTTGCCATCCAGACCTGCACCACAATTTCGCCGGTAGTTAAATTGCGGTTAAAGCCGGCATGAGCGGTCGAACAGAAAGGACAAGCCAAAGCGCAACCTGCCTGTGATGAAATGCATAAAGTGCCGCGGTCGTCTTCTGGAATATACACGCTTTCGATGCTGTTGCCGCAGGCATAGCGGAAGACCCATTTGCGCGTGCCGTCGGAAGCGGTTTTATCCACAATGATTTGCGGGAATACGAGTTCCGCTTCTTGTTTGAGACGTTCGCGCAGGGTTTTGCTGATATCGGTCATCAGGTCAAAATCGCTGACGCGTTCGTGATACAGCCATTTCATCAATTGCCGCGCACGAAAAGGTTTTTCGCCGCGCTCGGCAAACCATGCTTCGAGCGCGGGACGCGGCAAATCAAACAGGTTGGTTTTGTCTGTCATCTTTATTGACGGGGGCAGATTTCTTCCGCACTGAAGAAATAGGCAATTTCTTGCTTGGCGGTTTCAGGGGCATCGGAACCATGCACGGCATTGGCGTCGATGCTTTCGGCAAAATCGGCGCGAATGGTGCCGGCGGCGGCTTCTTTAGGATTGGTTGCGCCCATGATTTCGCGGTTTTTGGCGATGGCGTTCTCGCCTTCCAAAACTTGAATCATCACAGGGCCTGAAATCATAAAATCCACCAAATCTTTGAAAAAAGGGCGCTCTTTATGCACTGCATAGAAGCCTTCCGCATCCGCGCGGCTTAATTGCTTCATTTTGGCGGCGACGATTTTCAAGCCTTGGTCTTCAAAGCGGGAATAAATTTTACCGATAACGTTTTTGCCGACTGCATCGGGTTTGATGATAGAAAGGGTTTGTTCAATGGCCATGTTTACTCCTAATAGTTCTTGGGTCAAAAAATCAGCGCGTATGGTATCACAGGCTTATAAAAAGCCGATAGCGCTAAACACAATTCTTATTGGTATTGCGCCTGCAAGGAAGCTAAACGTTCGGGCGTGCCGACGTCTTGCCATTGACCGGCAAATAAACAGCCGCTCAATCTGCCTTGCTGCGCAGCGCGGCGCAAGAAAGGCGCCAACGCTAAAAAGCCGCCGTTTTCGCCGGCGAACAGGCGCGGATGAATTACGGAAATGCCGGCAAAAGTATAAGTGTCGCCGATAATTACGCGTTCGCCCGCCAAATCGAAATCGCCGCTGTTTTTCCAAACAGGCGTGGGCACCAAGAGCAAATGCGCCAGCATTTCCTCCTGATAATCGCTGATAAAACGCCGATAATCAGGCGTACACCAAACATCGGCATTGGCGACTAAGAAAGGCGCTTCGCCCAATAAAGGCAGCGCCTGAATGATGCCGCCAGCGGTTTCCAAGCCGCCTTCGGGCTCGGGAGAGTAGCTAATCTGCACGCCGTATCGGCTGCCATCGCCCAAGGCAGCGGCGATTTGTTCGCCTAAATACGCCAGATTAATCACAAATTCCCTGATACCGGCAGCCGCCAAACGCTGAATTTGCCATTCGATTAAACGGTATTTCCCGATTTTCAGCAAAGGTTTGGGGGTGTTTTGGGTTAATGCGCCCATACGAGAACCGCGCCCTGCCGCCAAAATCATCGCTTTCACAATAATCCTCTTTGCTCAAACTGCATGTGCACCTGCGTCTGCATATTAGCGCAGAGCGAAGCGATATAGGGCAATTGTTCGGCTAAGGCGCGGCTTTCCCAGAGGCTGTCTGCCCAGACCTGCGGCAAATTCGCCAAATAGCGGCTTTTGCCCTCCTGCATCGCCAAGCGCACAAATAAGCCGAGAATCTTCAGATGTCTTTGCAAGGATTGGGCATGGCAATCGATTTGCCAATCCCCGCTGTCGATATGCGGTAAATAGTGGCGGCGGAAATCTTCTTCCCAAGCCAGACGTTGCGCATGGCTATAGGCAACATAGCAATCCCGCGTGAGGGAAACCGCATCATAGCTAGCCGCCCCCCACAGCGCATCTTGGTAGTCGATTAATACCAGTCGCCCATCGGGACTGCGCATCAGATTGCGGCAATGAAAATCACGATGCACCGCCGCTCTTTGCTGCGCCAGAATCATCCGAATCAGGCTTTGCGCCTCTTGTTCAAAAGCCTTACTTGCGGCGGCGCTTGTCGGCACGCCGACAAAATGCGGCAAAAACCATATTTCAAAACGCGACAATTCTTCGCGCAGAATGTCTGCGCTATAGGCGGGTATCTGCTCCTGCAATGCCGAAGTATGGCGCTGCCATTTGCCGAGCAAATCCAAAAGCGGCGGCATAGCGGTTTCGGCATCGGCGGCTAAGGCAGTGTCCAAGCAGGTATCGCCCAAATCCTCTATCAATAAGCAGTCGCCCTCGGCATTAACGGCATAAATCTCCGGCACAGGCAATGCCGCTTCCTTTAATAAAGCACTCAAACGCAGAAAACGCGCACAGCCTGCCTTGTCTGCACGGCTATCAACCAATATCGCGCTTGCCGGCGCCGCTTGTCCGATAGCGAGGCGGTAATACTGTCGTGCCCCCGCATCGCCCTGCATCGCCTGCATAGATTGCACATGCGGAAAAAAACGAACCGCGAACTGCCATAGCGGTTCGCGGTCTGAAAGAAGATGACTCATTGCCTTATCTGGCTAAGGATTCAATGATGTCGAAGCTGCGACCGTATGCAGATTTACCGTCGCCGGCAGGATGCACGATGTATTTGCCGTTAACGACAAAAGCCGGTACGCCGTCTAAGCCTGTTTTATCGAATAAATTTTCGGCGCGTTGCAATTGCTGCTTCACTTCGAAAGAATTCCATGCTTTGTCGAAATCTTCCGGACTGATGCCGTTGCGGACAAAGAAAGCCTTGATTTCGCTGTCGCTGCCCAACATGCCGCGATTGCGCTCCGTGAAGATTTCTTCAAAATAAGCATCGAATAAATCCAGTTTCAATGCTTTCATGGTGTAATAAGCACGAGCAGGACGCTGCCACATCTCGGAATCGATATAGGCAGGGATGAATTCAAATTCCACGCCCTCAGGGAAACCCTCTTTTAACCAATCGTTTACCGCCGGACGTAGATTATTGCAATGCGGGCAGCCGAACCAGAAAAATTCGATTACTTTAGGTTTGTCGGTCGTTTCGATAGGCGTTTCCAAGACGATATAATCCTGCCCTTCGACGTATTTCAACTGCGCATTGGCGCTAAAAGGCAAAATAGCGGCGGCAAATAAAGCCATCAATGATAATTTACGAAACATGTTAATTCCTTTGTACGGTGTAAAAAAAGCAAATTATAAGCGCTTTTTCGCAAAAACCTAGCCTTGCAACCTTACCGTCAATTTAGCCGACGGCGATGTGCTATAATCCGCGCAATTTTTTCAGGCTGACAGATTATGCAAATTATCCCGACCCACTACCCCGCGACCCGCAAACGCCGCAACCGTTTTAAAGATTTCTCGCGCCGCCTTGTGCGCGAACACCGACTCAGCGCCTCCGATTTGGTGCTGCCGGTCTTTATCTGCGACGGCAATCAGCAACGCCAAGCCATCGCTTCTATGCCACAGATTGAACGCTTAAGCATTGATTTGCTTCTGCATGAAATTGAGACCCTGCTCAGCCTCGGCATTCCGGCAATTGCGCCCTTTCCGCAAATCGAGCAGGCTCATAAAAGCCTTGATGCCGCCTATGCCTATGATGAAAACGGCTTGATACCGCGCGCCATTCGCGCGATTAAAGCGCGTTTTCCGGAAATGGGCATTTTCATGGACGTGGCGCTCGACCCCTACACCAACCACGGACAGGACGGCGTGATTGACGACAGCGGCTACATTATCAACGATGTAACCAATCAAATTCTTGTTAAACAAGCCCTGCTCTATGCCGATTGCGGCGTAGATTACGTTGCGCCCTCCGACATGATGGACGGACGGATTGCCGCTATCCGCGCCGCTTTTGAAAAGGCGGGATTCGTCAATACCGGCATTATGGCGTATTCCGCCAAATATGCCAGCAGCTACTACGGGCCTTTCCGCGATGCCATCGGCTCTGCCGGCAATCTGGGCAAAGCGGACAAATTCACCTATCAAATGGATCCCGCCAACAGCGACGAAGCCCTGCACGAAATCGCGCTCGATATCAGCGAAGGCGCGGATTTCGTGATGGTCAAGCCCGGTATGCCCTATCTGGACATCGTGCGCCGCGCTAAAGAAACCTTTGCCTTTCCCACCGCCGTTTATCAGGTCAGCGGCGAATACGCCATGCTGGAAGCGGCATTTGCCAATGACTGGCTGGATCGCGACAAAGTCACGCTTGAAACATTGCTTGCCTTCAAACGTGCCGGCGCCGACATGATTTTCACCTATCATGCCAAAGCCGCCGCCATCCTTCTCCGCCAACAAGGACAGGCATGACTTACCGCTGCGCCGTTATCGGCAATCCCATCGCGCATTCCCAATCGCCGCAGATTCACGCCGCCTTTGCCGTCCAACACGGCATCGCTTTGCAATACGATAAACTCCTTGCCACAGAGGAAAATTTTACCGCCGTCGTGCAGGACTTCTTCGCCCAAGGCGGACGCGGCTTGAATATCACCCTGCCTTTTAAAGAAAAGGCTTACGCCCTCGCCCAAAGACTCAGTCCCTATGCCCGCACCGCAGGAGCGGTCAATACCTTATGGATGGAAAACGGCGAACTCTGCGGCGACAATACCGACGGACGCGGCTTAGTCCGCGCCCTCTCGCAGCAACACGGCATCGATTTACAGGGCAAGCGCCTCTTATTGCTCGGCGCAGGCGGTGCGGCGCGCGGCGTCATACTGCCGCTTTTAGAAGCACAAGTATCGCAAATCGACATATTGAACCGCAGTCCCGACAAAGCCCGCGCGCTTGCCGGCTTATATGCCGAGCGCGTGGCGGCGGTAGGAAATCCTGCGCAAGGCTATGATCTCATCATCAATGCTACCAGCGCAGGACTCGGCGACAGCGCATTCACGCTATCTCCCGCCACATTACACGAACAAACCCTATGCTATGACATGATGTACGGCAAGCAGACGCCCTTCATGCAATGGGCGGCGGCACAAGGCTGCACGCAGATTGCAGACGGCTATTCCATGCTGGAAAACCAAGCATGGCTTGCCTTTCACATCTGGTTCGGCACAATCATAAAGAAGGACAAAACATGACAATCGAAGCAATCATCCACGGCTTTTTCGACGAAGACAGCGGCTGCACCTTATTCAGCGGCTGCAAAATCAAACAAGAGGGCGAATACATTGAAATCCAATGCGGCTTTTTCCTCAATGCCGATGCCGAACGGCTGAAAAAAGCCCTGCTCGAGCATTTGCAGGCACAGGGCATAAGCGTCGCCAATATTACATTCCTCAGCAAAATTGCCAAACATCAAGTCCAAGCAGGGCTGAAACCGCTGCCCGAAGTGAAAAATATCATTGCCGTCGCCTCCGGTAAAGGCGGTGTGGGCAAATCCACCGTCAGCGTGAATCTGGCGGCTGCTTTAAGTCTGCAAGGCGCCAGCGTCGGCATCTTGGACGCCGATATTTACGGCCCCAGCCAAGCCGTCATGCTCGGCGGCGCGCAACGCCCCGAAACCAAAGACGGCAAAAGCATGGAACCCATCATTCGCCACGGCATGCAGACCCTCTCGATTGGCGATATCGTAGAAGAAAACACTGCCATGATTTGGCGCGGTCCGATGGTTACCCAAACCCTCATTCAGCTGCTTAACGAATGCAACTGGAAAAGCCTCGACTACCTGATTATCGACCTCCCCCCCGGCACCGGCGATACCCAGCTGACGCTCTCGCAAACCATTCCCGTAACCGGCGCGATTATCGTTACCACGCCGCAGGACATCGCCTTATTGGACGTCAAACGTGCCAAAGCCATGTTCGACAAAGTCCGCATTCCCAGCTTGGGACTGGTGGAAAACATGAGCGTCTTCCATTGTCCGAATTGCGGTCATGAAAGCCATATCTTCGGCAATCAGGGCGGCATCGCCCTTGCCGAGCAATACCGACTGCCCGTATTGGCGCAATTGCCGCTCGACATGGCAACCCGCGAACATGCCGACCGAGGTACGCCGATTGTCCTTGCCGAAGCACAAAGCGCCGCCGCGCAAAACTACCGCCGTATGGCATTGCGCAGCGCTTGGGAATTGGCGCAAAAAAGCAAAGAATTCTCGCAAGTCTTCCCCAAAATAGTCATCGAGCGATAAATATGAGCATTAAAAACGACCGCTGGATACAGCGAATGGCAAAAGAACAAGGCATGATCGAGCCTTTCGAGCCGCAATTGATTTCTTCTCGCGAGGGCGAACGCATCATCTCCTACGGCACATCCAGCTACGGCTATGACGTGCGCTGCGCCGACGAGTTTAAAATTTTCACCAATATCAACTCCGCCATTGTCGATCCCAAGCAATTCGATTCCAAAAGTTTTGTGGACGTGCAAAGCGATGTCTGCATCATTCCGCCCAACAGCTTCGCCTTGGCGCGCACGGTAGAATATTTCCGCATTCCGCGCGACATCTTGACCGTCTGCCTCGGCAAATCCACCTATGCGCGCTGCGGCATCATCGTCAACGTCACGCCGCTGGAACCCGAATGGGAAGGACATGTAACGCTGGAATTTTCCAACACCACCCCCCTGCCCGCCAAAATCTATGCCAATGAAGGCGTGGCGCAAATGCTCTTTTTCCAATCCGACGAAGTCTGCGCCACCTCATACCGCGACCGCAAAGGCAAATATCAGGGGCAAACCGGCGTCACGTTACCGCGCACCTAAGCATGTATCTCGGCGCCCAAATTCTCTGCGCATTGCTCGTCTTCATCAGCCTGTGGGGACTGATTCCCTCCAACCGCTGGTGGATACGCGCGGCGGATTTTCCGCGCATTCAAAGCATCGCCATCGGCGGCAGCGCTTTTGCCTCCCTGCTTTGGCATTATGCCCAATGGGAAAGCCCGCAATATATCCTAGCCGCATCCAGTCTGCTGGCGCTTGCCTATGAATCGGCAATGGTTCTGCCTTATACGCCGCTGTGGAAAAAACAAGTGCGCGGCGCCAAAGAAAAACTGCCTGATGCACGCTTGAGTCTATTGGTTTCGAACGTGCTGACACCCAATCAAAACTACCAAGCCCTGCTGGCGCTGATTCAAGCGGAAAATCCCGACATCGTATTAACCTTAGAGAGCGACCATGTTTGGCAGGAGCATTTGGACAGCTTGGACGCCGATTATCCGCACAGCGTTAAAGTGCCGCTGGATAATCTCTACGGTATGCACCTTTATTCCAAATTGCCGCTGATTGATCCGAGCGTGCAATATCTTGTCGTTGAAGATATTCCTTCCATTCACACCCGCATCCGCCTGCGCAACGGCAAAACTGTTTGGCTCTACGGTCTGCACCCCATGCCGCCCAGTCCCACCGAAGCCGATAAATCCACCACGCGCGATGCCGAGCTTTTATTAGTCGGTAAATGTATTCGCGAACGCGATGAGGCGGCAATCTTATTCGGTGATTTGAACGATGTGGCATGGTCACGCACCACCCGCGCTTTCCGCCGCATTTCCGGCCTGCTGGATCCGCGTATCGGGCGCTATTTCGTCAATACCTTCCATGCCAAACTGCCCTTTCTGCGTTGGGCATTGGATCATCTCTTCCACAGTCCCTGCTTCAGTTTGGTCAAAATCCGCCGCCTACCCAAAATCGGCTCCGATCACTTCCCCGTGCTGACGATTTTGCAGTATGAAGCATCCGGCAGCAGCATCCGCCAAGAACAAACCGCCGAAGCCCCCGAACCCGTGCAGGGCGATATTAAAAATCTGCACGAAACCATTCAAGCAGGATTGATTGAAGGCAAAAGAATGGCGGCAGATTAATCTGCCGCCCATAGAAACGGGAGCCTTCGCGCCCATTTTGATATTCTCTAGCTGCCCAAATGCAGCGCCACCACCGGCACGCCGTTATCATCTTGTCCAATCAATTCAATGCCTTCAAAGAAGATATGGTCGCCAAGCTCTTTTCTATACAGGGCATTATTCACCCATTGCAGAAATTCCAGCGCCAGCATTTTGTCGCTTTCGGAGGTCGCGGTAGCGATAATTTCCGCCTGATAGCCTTCCTCGCTGCTGCCGTCGAAAATACTCAAATCAACCGCTTCAAATTCATATAATTCATCAGGATGCTTAAGCCAAGCCGTATAGACGAATTTGACCGTTTTGCTGTTAAATAAAACGGCAAAAAGATTGAAATGACTCAAATCATTGCCGATATAAGCATTATATTCCTGCACCGCCTCCGCAAAACTGTTCAAATAGGCGAAATATTCGCTGCCGAATGCCCAAGCCACCGATTCTAAGGCATGCGGATGGCTGCTTGCCACATAGCCTGCGCAGGTATTAGGGCGATTAGGGTCTAATTCCACAGGGAAAAGGGGCAGCTGAAACAATTTATCCGCCAAGGCATGCGAGCCCTTAGCCAAGCGGTAATCCATTTCGCCGGCATAAATAGGCACAAGACTGATATAGGACACTTCGCGCTCATTGGGCAAATCCGCCACCAAATAGTCGCGCGGATCGTTTTCATCAAAAGCGCTGGCTTTCCATAGCATCACGCCCGTAAAATCGGTGCCGGTCATTTCGCCCAGCGGTATGGTATGCCCCGTATCCAAATAACTGCCGTCAAAAACAAGATTTGCCACTTTACGCAGCCAGTCCTGCGGCGCGGTGTCTTTAGGGTCGCTGCTGTCAGGATTCCACGAGGACGGCAGATGAATCACCAATTCTGTAAAAGGCGGTACAGCCTCAGACATCGGAATCGCGCCTACGCCGCAGGTAATCAAAGCATAGCCGCCGTCATCTTCAGGATCGTCAGGGTCAGGGTAAATCACCAAAATATCGCATTTTGGCAAATCGTCGCTGCCGTCATATTCGGGATCGCGAATGATTTTGCCGACTCTGCCCCAATGGGTTTCGCAGGCGGCGATAAAAGCCGCTTCCTCCTGCGCATCATACAGGGGGCTGAATTGCTCGTTTTCGTATTCATCTATTTGTTTGAGCGCATTTCTTTCGCTGTCGTATCGATAATGCCCTAATTTGAGGCCGCTGCTAATCGAAGTGGCGAAAATGCCTAAATGCCCGATATTGTTCACGGAATAATCTTTCAGCGTTTCCGCCAGCTGAATCTCGACGATTTGACCGATTTCGCCTTCTGCATCAGGATCGGCATTCAAGCAGGCAATACAGTTTTCATCCACCGCAAATAAAGGCAGCCATTTATCGCTGTATAAGGTATTTTTGACGATTCCGCTGTCGAAGAAAGTCGCCTCTGCATTCGTAGGGTCGTCTTCATGATCACGATTATAGACAGGCATCGTGATACTGTGCCAATCTGTGCCGAAATGCCGCTCCAGATAGTCTGTGATTTTTGCCTGCCAAGCGGGAATCTCGGCAAGGGAAATCCAACGTTCTCCCTCAAACAGAAAAGGCTTATCATCTTTTTGTCCTGAAAACATGCGGTGCAAAGCCTTAAAGTCTTCCGGCAATGCTGCTCCGAATTTTTGTTCAAAGGCGAGCAGCTCTTCTTCCGTCGCCGGCTCTCCCAAGCGCTCAAGCAGCGGCGGCGCATATTCGGCAAGGGCTTTTTGCATGAAATAGATTCTGTCGGCAGTGGCGATATTGCCTTGATTGTAAATTTGCACGCAATTGCGGCGCTGATTTTCGGCATTGGCAAGCGCAATACAATCCAAATACATCGGCACCTCATCTTGCGGATAATCCGACATCTCTAAATAGCGCTCGAAATAGGCTTGGGCATTATCCGAATCGCCCAAATAAAAATACGACCAGGCAATGCGGAAATGCCAAGAAGTCAGATCATCTCCCTGCATATGCGGCTTGATTGTCATAAATACCTCAATCGCTTTATGCAGCCAATGGGCATTTTCCCGACATTGTTCCAGCCAATACATATTGTTATAAGCGCGCCAACTCGCTCAGCACTCTGGGTGTTTTCTGCTCATCGCCGAGCGGTTCGACAAAATCAATAATCGCGCGGATTTTATCTTGATCGTCCCAAGCATCGATTTTCTTTAAAATCTGCGATTCGCTCAATTGCGTATTCTTTTTGCCAAACAATCCCATATCAGTTCCTTATGAAAAATTCTTCCTAACAGCCTAGCATAAAGTATTCAAAAGAAATTGGGATGCAAATTTTCAGCGATAAGGTTTGCCCAGATATTCCAGAGTTAATACTGCGCCGGCGCCTAATGCGATAAAAAACAGCGGCACTATGCTTTGCATAAACCAGCCTGCATCGGCGGGCATATGTGTCCAAGGCTGTATTTTGGCTAATGAGCCGATGATAAAGCCCGTCAATGCGGCTAGAGTGATGTCGTGATAATGGGCGAACAAGTATTTTAATATTTGCGCAAAGCTCAGCAGTCCGATGCAGGCGCCGCCGATAAACACGGCGATGACGGTGAGATTTTTATCATGCACCGCACCAATCACAAATTCATAAGCCCCGAACAGAACCAAAATAAAGGAGCCTGAAATGCCGGGCAGAATCATGGCGCAGATTGCCAGCATGGCGCAGAAAAAGAGGTAGGCAAGGGAAATATCGGCAGCAGCTGAGGGCGGCAAATATACGATGATTAAGGCGGCAATGCAGGCAATGGCGGCGGTCATTATTTTTTTGCCGTCCCACTGCGCAATGCTGCGGTATAAAAACCATATGCTTGCCGCCACCAGTCCGAAGAAAAACGCCCAAATCATGACCGGCTGCTGCTGTAGCAAATATTTAATGATGCCGGCTAAGAGAAAAATCGCCGACACGATTCCTGCCAATAAGACGCAGAGAAAATTGCCGTTGACCACCTGCCATAGGGCGGCAAAGCCCTGTTTTTTCCACAGCTGCCACAGCTGCGGCTTAATGGCAGCGATGCTGCCGATCAGCTCTTCGTAAATGCCGGCGATAAGGGCAATCGTGCCGCCCGATACGCCGGGAACGACGTCCGCCGCCCCCATCGCCATGCCTTTGAAATAAATCGCCGCATAATCGCGCAAACGTCTTGTTTTATTTTCCATCGGAGAGTTCCTTTCTATCTGCTTCTGCAATTTGCTGCAAGAGTACCCAGCGCATGATGCGACTCATTTCGCGTTCGTTATAATCCAAAAGCGCCAGATAAAAGGCTTTTTGGAAAGCGCAGCCGCCTTCGGCGATATTGCTGATGACTTCGCCTTCAAATTGCTGATTGAGTTGCGCCAATAATTGGCGGTATTGCCGCGCCGCGCCACGTTGTTCCAAATAGTTCATGCGATGGCGCGCATCCGCACTGCCGAAAGCGCTGAGCATCAAGGCTTGAATAAAACCGGCATTGCGCTGCATAAAATTCACTGAAGCCGCAATGCCTGCTTGATTGTGTTCGCTAAAATCAATATGCCGGCAGGTATCGTCGGCAATGGCGCTTAAGGCATCCGCTTCATTGTAGCGGTAGCGGATATAGCGCATCACGCTGTCTAAGGAGGCATAAGGCAATTCGCGCTGCCATTGCAGCCGTAGCTCGTGCAGGTATTGCATCCAAATCTGTTTGCGGCTTTCTGCCGCCTGACTGCCGCGCGCCTTGGCATGGCGTACGTCTTGGGCAAAGCTGTTGTAAATTTGCGGTCGGTGCGCGCGCATCACATCGACTAAGGGCATCTGCATCAGTTGCTGATTCAGGCGCGATTGTGCATAGGCTTGATACAGCAGGGGAATACACATCAGCAACAGCAAAGATAAAACAATGGTGCTGATTTGCATAAAGCGTTTTTCTTCCGGCACGCTGAGCATTTCATTATCGGCATCAATATGTCTTAGACGCAACAGCCAAACGGCGCGCACAATGCCCCATGCCAAGAGCGGCATCAGCAGCATAAGCAATAAAATAAGCCACATCAGCGGTCTTCTTCCTGCGGCAGCAGCTCGATTTCGCTTTGCTCGACAATGCCGTTGGCAAATGCTTTCACGCGCACGATACAGCCTTCCAAGGGTACTTCCGTGCCGACTTTGGGAAAATTGCCCAGCGTTTCGATGATCAGACCCGATAAGGTATTTGGGCCGTCCAAAGGCAGACGCAGCCCCAGTTCGCGGTTTAGCACGCGCAGGCTAATCCCGCCCTGCACGTCATAGCGATGCTCGGCAAGCGCCACGATTTCCGGCGTCGCTTCTTCGGTTTCGCTGATGTCGCCGACGATGTGGGTCAGGATGTCTTCTAAAGTTACCATGCCCTGTATATCGCCGTATTCGTCCACCACTAAGCCGGCGCGCTGTTTTTGCTGGCGGAACAGCAGAAGCTGCTGGCGCAATAAGGTGTGTTCGGGAATAAATACGCAGGGGCGCATGATGTCTTTGATCGCCTCCGCATTAAAGCGATTGTCGCGGTACAGGGAAATAATGTCGCGCAAATGCAAAATGCCTTCCACTTGGTCTAAATGGTCGCGATACACCACCAATCGGCTGTGCCGCGTTTGATGGATTTGTGCGCTAATGTCTTCCCAGCTGTCATTCAAATCGATGCCGACAATATCTTGGCGCGGCACCATGACTTCGTCCACCGTCGCGTCTTCAAGCTCTAAGACGTTAATCAACATGTCTTGGTCGCCCGATGCGCTGGGCGGCACGGCGGTCATAACGATGGTTTTCAGCTCTTCATTGGTCAGCAAATCTTTGTTATTGCTTTGACTGTCTATACCAAAAGGCTTGAATAGGCAGGCAATAATGCGATTTAGCACCCACACGAGGGGATAAAGCACGGCTACCAAGAACAATAAGACGCGCGATGCCGGCATGGCAATGCGTTCGGGCATAATCGCCGCCAGCGTTTTAGGGGCGATTTCGGCAAAAATCAGCACGATAACGGTTAGGCTAATGGTAGCAACCAATACGCCGTAATCGCCGAATAAACGCAAGCCCAAGATTGTACCCAAAGAAGTCGCCAAGATATTGACGAAATTATTGCCGAGCAAAATCGTGCCCAACAGGCGGTCGGGACTTTTCAGCAGTTTTTCGGCGCGTTTTGCCGCCGCATCGCCTTCTTCAACGCGGTGCTTCAGGCGGTAGCGGTTCAAAGACATCATTGCCGTTTCAGAAGAAGAAAAGAAGGCGGAGCAGCACAAACACAAGAACAGAATGAACAGCAATAAACCGGTCGGCATTCCTTCCACGATGGTTACCCTTTACTGATAATAAATTGAAGAATCACATTACTCACCACATAGCCCGTCAGCAAAATGCCGTATGCCGTTAATGACCAATAAATCAACAAGGTACTATGCCGGCGTTTCGCATAATAAGACCACAGGACCCAAGCGTAAACCGCGGCGGAACACATCGTCAGCACCGTTTTATGCCACAGATGCTGGGCAAACAGATTGCTGACGAACATCCAGCCGCTAAGCAAAGCAAACATCAAAATTGCCCAGCCGATTAATGTGTAATACATGCTCAAACGCTCCAGATACGCCAAAGCCGTCATTTTTAAATTGCGCAGCCGCTTTTTCTTCAGGCGGTTGAAAAAATAGAGATAAAGCAGGCTATGAATCAGGGCGATGCTCAGCACCGTCCAAGCGGCGATTGAGAGCAGAATATGCCAAATCAAGCCCTCGTTACTGGCATGAAGAAAAGGTTTGCTGCTATGCAAGAGCGCGGAAATAAAGACTAATACGGCATTAATCAGACTAATCATCACGCCGCCTAAAGCCATTTCAGGACGGCGAAGCCAGAAAAAGGACAAACAAGACAGCGTCCAAGCGAAAATAGACACCACATTGAAAATCGAGAGATTGATGACCGCATTGCCGCCGGCAGAGACAGTTTTAATCAGCAGAAAAGCATGCAGCTGGCAGGCGAGAAATAATAATGCCATCGCCCACAAATAGCTGAATTTCGCTTTTGCGCTGGCAAAAAACGCTGTTCCGGTAATAAGATAGATGCCAATAACGAGTAAGGGCAGCCAGAGCTGCATAGTAAATCCTGATAATTGCGATACAACTGGTTATAATACACCAATGTTTTAGGTAAAGGCATGGGATTTGGCAAATTTCTTGCTCCTTAACCTATGTAAATTCTTACAGAGGAAATCACATGTTTGAAAGTTTAAGCGAGCGCCTGCAAGGGACGATTAAAAAACTGCGCGGACAAAGCCGCATCAGCGAAGACAACATCAGCGACGCGCTGCGCGAAGTGCGCATGGCATTGATCGAAGCGGACGTAGCTTTGCCGGTGGTCAAAGACGTCGTCGAAAGCATCAAAACGGCCGCCGTCGGACAAGAAGTCAGTCAAAAACTATCGCCTGACCAAGCCTTTATTAAAATCGTTCAGGCAGAGCTTACCCGCATTATGGGCGAGGAAAACGCCACACTGAATTTAGCCACCCAGCCGCCGGCGGTTATCCTGATGGCGGGCTTACAAGGTTCGGGCAAAACCACTTCCGCGGCAAAACTGGCGCGCCGCCTCATCAATGAGAAAAAGAAAGTCGCATTGGTTTCTGCCGACATTTACCGCCCTGCCGCGATTCAGCAATTGGCGACCCTTGCCGAGCAAGTAGGCGCAACCTTCGTACCTTCCGAAACTTCCGAAAAAGCCACCGATATTGCCAAACGCGCCCTGTCTTTCGCCAAATTGCAGCAATTCGACGTATTGATTGTAGATACCGCCGGACGCCTGCACATCGACGATGAACTCATGGCGGAAATCAAGGCGATTCACAGCACGGTAAACCCGATTGAAACCCTGTTTGTGGTTGATGCCATGACCGGACAAGATGCCGCCAATACCGCCAAAGCTTTCCATGATGCCCTGCCGCTAACCGGCGTAGTGCTGACGAAAATTGACGGTGATGCACGCGGCGGTGCCGCCCTGTCTATCCGCCACATTACCGGCAAACCGATTAAATTCTTAGGCGTGGGCGAGAAAACCGAAGCCTTGGAAGCCTTCCACCCCGAACGCATTGCTTCGCGCATTTTGGGCATGGGCGACGTCTTGAGTTTGATTGAAGACATCGAACACCAAATCGATCAGCAAAAAGCGGAAAAATTAGCGCGCAAAATGGCGAAAGGCAAAGATTTCGACCTTGACGATTTCCGCGAACAATTACACCAAATGCTCAATATCGATATGGATAAAATGCTGGAACGCATTCCCGGCATGAGCAAAATTCCTCAGGAAATTAAAAATCAGCATTTATCGCCGCAGAAAATCAAGCGTCAAGAAGCGATTATCTTATCCATGACCATGGAAGAACGCCGCAATCCCGACATTATCAAAGGTTCGCGCAAAAAACGCATTGCGGCAGGCTGCGGACTGGATGTGCCGGAAGTGAACCGTTTGCTCAAGCAATTCAAAGAAATGCAAACACAAATGAAAAAATTCCGCAGCGGCAAAATGGCGAAAATGCTGCAACGCCACGGACCGATGCAAATGGGCAAACTGCCGTTTAAATAATCGACGCTCTCATGCAAAAAAAAGTCCTAGTATAGTCGATTCATGGCAAAATTAATCACTTTTCAATTGGGTAGGTCGGATACTTGTATCCGACATTACTTAAAATATCAATTTGTCGGATTCAAGAATCCGACCTACTTCTTTATAAATTAGTAGATTAGGAATTTATACCCAATACAATTCGTCATGGCGTATGCCTTAAGGCATGAACGCCTAAACTAAGGTTAAAAATATAATGTTCGTATTTGCCATGAATTGACTATAAAATGGCTCTAGACTAGCAGAATCATTCTGTTAGTCTAGAGCCTAAACAAATGCGACTCGTTAAAACGATCGATTTTTTCAGCTTTAATATCAATATAGTCGAAGAATTCAAAAACTGATACAAAGTGGCGAGTTGCATACGTTAGAGAAAGTACGGAAAAGTGAACCGAAACTGTAACTTTTTTTAAATTCTTTGACTATATCCGCCAGATCGGATGATTGATTTTTAGCTTGAATATTGGCGTTATATCCTTCAATTCTTAATAGTTCAACAATAAGGCGCTCTACACCATTGCCGCCGGCAGATAACCGAGTATTGCCTGATGTGATAGAATGAAGCAATTCTTGCTTAAATGCTTCTTTTTTGATTTCTTCTTGTTCCAAATAAGCGGAAGTGGCTTGATAAGTACCTTTTTCTTTCAGAGAGATAATAATTTTTTCAATTTCTTCCTGAAAATCATGCAAACGCGCGATTGCTTTTCTGATTTTTAAGCGGCTAGACAAACCTTCGGAAAGATCGTTTCTGGGAATACGGATAATTTTACCGTCATCATTGCAGAAAAAATCAACCGATACCTGATTGCAGGCATTAACATTAGCAAATTCAGGCACAAATATACTCACCAAACCCTAAAATAACACTTAAAACCTTCTTCGATTGTATCAAACTCTGACAAATGACTTCTAAGCCATCTCTTAATCGTTGCCCAAGTTTGCTCTATTGGATTTAGCTCAGGTGAGTAAGGTGGTAATGG
>NZ_JBXGGR010000031.1:0-6229 GCF_056855035.1 Suttonella sp. | reverse complement strand
AGTGTTTAATCATGTAGGAGAGCGAGTCAATTTCTGCCTAAGGCCAGGCAATGTTGATGACCGTAAAGGCTTACGACAAATGGCAAACAAACTGTTTGGATTGTTGGTTGGGGATAGAGGCTATATCAGCAAAGAGTTAAGCGATTGGTTAGAAAAGAGATACAACATCAC
Source organism: Suttonella sp. (assembly GCF_056855035.1). Lineage (NCBI taxonomy): Bacteria > Pseudomonadati > Pseudomonadota > Gammaproteobacteria > Cardiobacteriales > Cardiobacteriaceae > Suttonella > Suttonella sp. Next base: position 6,058 of record NZ_JBXGGR010000031.1, on the reverse strand, counting down.
TTTACTGACAGGCAAGAAAAAGAATATGGAATCCCCGCCCCAAAGTCCTGAACAAAAAAGGTTGTTAAAACAGAGATGTGCTGTTGAAACGATTTTTGATCAGTTAAAGAATCTATGCCAAATTGAACATACTCGCCATCGTTCAGAGAAGGGATTTTTGTTGAATCTGATTTCTGGATTAACGGCATATTGCTTGTTTGCGTATAAGCCGCAGATGTTTGGGAAGAATGCTTTGGCGGCTGCTAAATAGAGGTGGCTTATCACGAACTCAGGTTATATTAAGCAGGTGCAGGATCAAAAAGGCATGACGGCGAAGTTTTTATCCATACCGGGGCAGGAAGCGCGTGAGTTGGTGTTCCTTGTGAAAAAAGGCAATAAGGATCTCTTAGATAAGATCAATAAGGGCATTGACGAAGCCAAAGCAGACGGCACGATTCAAAAATTGCAGTCAGAATGGTTGAGCGATTGGGATGCGGTGAAATAATTTGCCGCAATATCTGCAAAGGCTGCCGAGGCAGCCTTTATTTTTGCTTTTCGTCGGCACATTCGCCGCGAAAAGCCTCCATTTTGCCAAAAGAGCAGGTAAAATAGCGCGTTTTCTTTTGTGAGAGTAAATAATGAGCAAGGTGCTGAGTTTTCAAGACATGATTTTTGCCCTGCAAAATTTTTGGGCGGAGCAGGGCTGCGCGATAATGCAACCCTATGATATGGAAGTGGGCGCAGGCACTTTCCATGAATCGACTTTTTTGCGTGCATTAGGTCCCGAGCCTTGGAATGCCGCTTATGTGCAGGCTTCCCGCCGTCCCACTGACGGGCGCTACGGCGAAAATCCGAACCGCCTGCAGCGTTATTATCAATTCCAAGTGGTGATGAAACCCTCGCCGGCGCGTTTTCAAGAACTGTATTTGCAGTCTTTGTTTGCCATCGGCATCGATCCCGCGGTGCAGGATATCCGTTTTGTCGAGGATAACTGGGAAAGCCCGACTTTAGGCGCATGGGGCTTGGGTTGGGAAGTCTGGATTAACGGCATGGAGGCTTCGCAATTTACCTATTTTCAGCAGGCCGGCGGTATGGAATGCAAGCCGGTAATGGGCGAGCTGACTTACGGCTTGGAGCGCATCGCCATGTATTTGCAAAATGTGGACAGCGTTTATGATTTGGTCTGGACGCAGACGTGCAACGGCGTGCTGACTTACGGCGATGTGCATCAGCAAAACGAGCGCGAGCAGTCGGCATATAATTTCGAGCATGCCTATATTGAGGATTTGTTCGCACAATTTGATGCGGCGGAACGCATGTCTTTGGCGCTTGCCGAGAAAAAATTAGCCTTGCCCGCCTATGAGCAGGCGCTGAAAGCCTCGCATTTATTCAATCTCTTAGATGCGCGCCGTGCCATTTCGGTTACCGAGCGGCAGCGCTTTATTTTGCGCGTGCGCAATATCTCTAAAGCGGCAGCCGAGGCTTATTATGAATCGCGCGAAGCCTTAGGCTTCCCATTGTGCAAGGAGGGCAAATAATTATGAATAAAAACGTACTCATTGAAATCGGCATGGAAGAATTACCAACCGCCGCCGTCAGCGATTTGGCGGAAGCCGGCAGACAATTATGGCAGAAAGTGTTAGCCGAACAGTCGCTTGTCCATGAGGGAATTGTTTCTTTCGCCAGTCCGCGCCGTTTGGCTTGGCGCATCAAGGGGCTTGCGATGCAGCAGCCCGACCGCAAAATCGAACGCAAAGGCCCGATGCTTGCCGCCGCCAAGGATAAAGACGGCAATTGGAGCAAGGCGGCTTTAGGCTTTGCCGCTTCTTGCGGCGTGGCGGTGGAAGACTTGGCGCAGGCAGAGACCGATAAGGGCGCGGCTTTGATGTTTTACGGCGAGGAAAAAGGGCGTGCTTTTAAAGACTTGCTGCCTGAGCTGTTCGCCGAAGTAATCAAGCAATTGCCGATTGCCAAGCGGATGCGCTGGGGCGATTTCGAGCAAGCCTTTGTGCGTCCTGTGAATACCTTGATTGCCTTGGCGGATGATGAAATCCTGCCTTTAGCATTTTTCGGCGTGCAAGCCGACAATTATTCGCAGGGGCATCGCGTGCATCACAGCCAAGCGGTGCGGATTGCCCATGCCGATGATTATGAAGCCGCTTTGGAAAGCGCCTATGTGATTGCCGATATTGAAAAGCGTAAGACTTTGATTGGCGAGCAGGTGCAGGCGGCAGCTGCGGCATTGGGCGGCAAAGCATTGATGCCGGAAGATTTAGTGCATGAGGTGGCGAGTTTGACCGAATGGCCGGTAGCGATTGCCGGACATTTTGAAGAAAAATTCCTTGCCGTGCCGCAGGAAGTGTTGATTACGACCATGCAGGATAATCAAAAAACCTTTGCCGTGCTGGATAAGGACGGCAAAATGCTGCCGCATTTCATCGCGGTAGCCAATCTGGAATCCAAAGATCCCGTTTCCGTAAGTAAGGGTAATGAAAAAGTGATTCGTCCGCGTTTTGCCGATGCGGAATTTTTCTGGCAGCAGGATTTGAAACGCCGCTTGGCGGATTATTTGCCGCGTTTGGAAAAAGTGGTCTATCAGGAAAAACTCGGTTCTTTGGCGGAAAAATCACGCCGTGTGCAGGAATTGGTCAAGCAACTCGCGCCGCTAGTGCAGGCGGATGCGGCTGCGGCGGCAGAAGCGGCACGGCTTTGCAAATGTGATTTGCAAAGTGAAATGGTAATGGAGTTTCCTGAATTGCAGGGTGTGATGGGCAAATATTATGCACGCCGCGAAGGGCTTGCCGAAGAAGTGGCGCAGGCATTGGAAGAACAATATTTTCCTTTGGGCGCAGGCGGCGATTTACCGGCAACGGGCGTAGGTACGGCTTTAGCGATAGCAGAAAAAGTCGATACCCTCATCGGCGGCTTTGCCATCGGCGCAAAGCCCACCGGCAGCAAAGACCCTTATGCCTTGCGGCGTATGGCTATCGGCATTATCCGCCTGCTGGTGGAAAAAGGCATCAGCCTGCCTTTGCAGGAATTATTCGCATGGAGCGCGGCGAGCTTTACTGCCGCTTTGCAGGCGGAAAAAGTCTTGCCTGAGGTGCGTGATTATGTGCTGGAACGTTTGCAGGGCTATTACCGCGAACAGGGGATTGCCGTTGAGAGCTATCAGGCGGTGCGCGCCCTAGACGGCGACGATTTGCTGGATTTTGACCGCCGCATTCATGCCTTGCACGCTTTTGCGGCTAGCGCCAATGCGCCGAGCCTTTTGGCGAGCGCCAAAAGGATTCGCAATATTTTGAAAAAGAACGGCGAAAACATGCAGGCGGTCGCGGAAAATCTGCTGCAGGAAGCGGCGGAAAAAGCCTTATGGCAGGCTTGGCAGGGCATTAGCGGCAAGGTGCAAGCAGCGGTGGCGGCAAAAGATTATTTTGCAGCATTGCAAGCCTTGGGCGAATTGGCAGCACCATTGGAAGCCTTCTTTGCCGATGTGATGGTCATGGCGGACGATGTCGATTTGCGTACCAATCGCTTGGCATTGCTGACAACCATGCAGCAAGGCTTTGAGAAAATTGCCGATTTGTCGCTCTTGCAAGGCTAGGCATGGAGCAGGCGCCGCAATATAGCCCGAAAGAAAAAATCCGCCGTATCGGCGCCGCCTGCATTTTTTTAGCACTGGCGGTGGCGGCGGTAGAATGGGCTATACCCGTATTGGAACAGTGGCTGGCTTGTCGGCACGATGGCAATGTCGTCATGCTCTATGCCGTCTTTGCCGGCTATCCGAGTCTCTTGGCGGCGGGATTATTGGCATTAAACGGCAGCATGTTTTACCGCGTGTGGCGGCAGCGGCAATATCCGCCGCAGGGCATGAAAACCTATCGCCCCACGCCTTATGTTTACGGCGGCAAAGCGCGGCTGAGAGCGGCAGGCTTTTTTCTGATTTGCGCCTTTTTGCTCGGCATTGCCGCTTATGCCGCTGTTTATGTGTACGATTTTATTGCCGTCGGAGATGTCCAAACCTCTCAAGCTCTGTGCGCAATAAGGGCAGGACATGGAATTTAATTGGATTTTTTATCTTTTGCTAGGCTTGCTCGGCATTATCTGCGGCATTATCAACATCTTGGCGGGCGGCGGTTCGAATATCATTTTGCCGCTGCTGATGATATTCGGCTTGGACCCGCAAACCGCCAATGCCACCAACCGCGTCGGGATTTGGTTTCAGGGCATGGCGGGTTTATTCGGCTTTCGCCGCGCCAAGGCTTTGCCCACGCAGGATATCGGCGGCATTGTGCTGCCGACGGTCTGCGGCGCGCTTGTCGGCGCTGTCTTGGCGGCAAAATTGGATGTGATTGTTGCTTGGCTGTTTTTTGAGCAGGTTTCTGCCGAATGGCTGATGAAGATGATTTTATTGGGCGCGATGCTTTTTGTGGCGGCGATGTTTTTATTCAAACCGCAGGCGGTGATGCACGCGCCGAATATGGAATTGAGCGTCAAGCAAAGCAGGGCGGCATGGGGCTGGCTGTTTGCGGCAGGTTTGTACGGCAGTTTTGTGCAGGCGGGCGTAGGTTTTGTCTTACTGACCGCTTTGGCGGGTGCTTTGCATTATGATTTGCGCCGTGCCAATGCCTTGAAATTGGTCTGCACCATGCTGTTTACCAGTATTGCTTTGGGCATTTTCATCTGGCAGGGACAGGTGCTGTGGAAAGTGGGCTTGTTATTGGCGGTGGGTAATTCCGTCGGCGCGCTAATCGGCGTGCGTTTTGCCCTCTCGATTAGCCAAAACAGCATCCGCTGGATTTTGTTTTTAATGACGGTGGCGGCGGTGATTGCCGCTTTGTGGTTTTAATTGTGTTTGCAGAATGAAAAGCGTAATGTAAGCATTTTTTGATTAAGGGAGAAAGCGATGAGAACTGAAATTCCGGCGGTCTTCGGCAGCGTGTTTGCGCCGGAAATGCCGATTGTGTATTGTGAAGACAGTGCTTGGGGCGAGCTGCAATGGCAGCCTAGCAATGAGCTGAAAATCCATCCTGCCGCGCATTGCCTGCATTATGGCAGCGAGATTTTCGAGGGCATGAAAGCCTTTCGCCATGAAGACGGTTCGGTGCATATTTTCCGCCTTGATGCCGGCGTGGAGAGAATGCGTAAAAGCGCGGCAGCAATGAGTATGCCGGTGCCGCCGGCAGAATTGCTGAAAAATATGATTGTCGAGGCGGTGCGCCGCGCGCAGGAAGAAGTGCCCGACCAACGCGGCGCCCTATATATCCGCCCCGCCTTAATCGGTACCGAGCCGAATATCGGCAGCGCGGGTTCGCCGAGTAAAAGCGCGGCATTATTCGTGCTGCTTTCTCCGGTGGGCGATTATTTCAAACAAGGTTCGGAATTGCGCGTATTGGTGGAAACCGACCATCTGCGCTGTGCGCCGCATATGGGCAGCATCAAAACAGGGGGTAATTATGCTTCCGCCCTCTATTGGACGATGCAGGCGATGGAAAAACATCATGCCAAGCAAGTGTTGTTCTGCCCCAACGGCGATGTGCAGGAAACGGGAGCTTCCAATTTCGTTTTGATTGACGGCAAGACTCTGATTACCAAACCGCTGACCAGCGAATTTTTGCACGGCATTACGCGCTTAAGCCTGCTGACGGTGGCGAAAGACCACGGCTATAGTATCGAAGAGCGCCATTTTACCGTTGATGAAATCAAAGAACGGATTGCCAATGGTGCGGAAGCATTGCTGACCGGCACAGCGGCGGTATTGTCGCCGGTAACCGTCTTGATTATTGAAGGACAAGACGTGGCGGTGCAAAGCCAAAGCGAAGCCTTGAAATTGCGCAGCCTGATTACCGATATCCAATACGGACGCAGTGCAGATAAGCATGGCTGGCTGACGAAGATTTAATCGCTTTTACAAAAAAGTAGGAGCTGCTTTTTTTATTGCGGGCAAAGGGACATTTTAGGTGCTGTTATCGAGATCTTTAGCCCTAAGGGACAAAATAAGGGCTATCTAGCGTTTTTTAAGCAAAATAAACTTGTATAAACTAAACCTTATTCTCCTTTCTCATGCCGCAATGACAAG
>NZ_JBXGGR010000026.1:0-10164 GCF_056855035.1 Suttonella sp. | reverse complement strand
AGTGTGCCGTCCGCATTTTTGCTGACACCGTTGCTAAAGCTTGCTGTTCCATAATCATCAGCCGTAATTCCTTTGCCCGATAAACTGAAAGCAAGTTTGGCATTGCCGTTTTTATCGCTCATTTTTACAGTCGCGCTCAAGATCTCGCCTTCGTTAATGGAAGATTTGACGAGGTTAATTTGATTGACACTTGCATCTGCTGGTTTATTGCCGCTATTGTTATCATGCTTATTGTCATTGCTTGAACCACCGCTTGCTGCCACCGCAAGACCAACAACCCCAAGCGCTGCCAACCCTCCGATTATCCATGCTTTATCATCATTGGCACTTGTTGCCGTGCTGCTAGCGGTATTTGCACTCAGAGAATGTTCAACAACTGTTTCCGGTGCGTTATAGGCGATGATGCTATTTTCCGAAATCCCCGATAATTCAACATTCGGCGTGCTGTAATAATCGGCTATTATCAATGCGACTTCTTCATCTTCTTCTTTGCTTAAAATCAAATCATCATCTACTCTTTTGCCTTTAATCCCACTCAGCGGCATCCCCATCTCAGCATCTTTTAATACCAGCGTCATATTCGGTATTGCTTGGATGGTTAGGCTTTGATTAACAATATCCTCAGAGCGGACAAACTGTTGGTTAACAATAATATTGACACTATAACGTTCGCATTTTAGGCGAAAAACACAGGGCATTTTGTCTGAAAAGTCGACATTTTTTGCGGTAGATAACGCTTGAAAAATACTAGATAAGCAAGCAAAATGGATAGCTCTCACGGTTTGAAAACGACAAACTTTATAATTAATTTATTGATTATAATCAAACGTTTAAATATATCATTCTGAAATTTAAGCGCTATAGAAAGCGCTCTTACTTTTGCGAAAAGCTTGCTGAAAAAAATGCTATAGGAGGAGGCAAAATTGACTTATCGGCCCTTATTAAGCACACCTAAAGAATCATTATCCACTTATGTTAGAAAACATTGCCGCGCTAAAAAAATCAGCCTTGACAAACTCGCGGAACAAGCCGGCATTGCACGCAGCACTTTGTATCATCTTTTAGAGGAAAACAGCGTTCCTAAAATTCCGCATTTGCTGGCACTGGCGACAGCGATGGGCGTGCATCATTATTTTTTGTTCCGCTTAAAATGGCGGGAATTCGATCATATCGAATTGCCTTGCGCAGCATCGCAAAAGATTGATTTAAGCGGTTTTATTGAAGAAACAATCCCCGACGGCACTTTGGTGATGACCGGTTCGCATTTTGAAAAATCTTGGACGATTCAAAATATCGGCGAAGTTGTCTGGGAGAACCGCTATTTCATGCACCTTGACGCCCCCTATCATCACATTAAACATTATCCCAACGGACAGTCTTTAGCGGATTATCAATTTCTGCCTGACGAGGTAATGGTGCCTTTGCCTGTGGTTTATCCCAAGCAAACCTATACTTTTAAAATGGGCTATACCGCACCCAATATCGCCGGTCGCTATATTTCTTATTGGCAGATGGTCGATGAAAACGGCGAACCTTGTTTTCCTGATGGCGTCGGATTATCGGTATCGGTACTGGTCAAATCCTTTGGAAGCAATCGGCGGTCGTAAATTCAGCTTTCAACTATTTTGCGACAAAAAAATAGGCAATTTTGCCATCACTTAAACAATCCCCATCGCCGCTAATGCTGCGCGCTGCGCTTCGTTTAACTGCAAAACCGGCGTTTTTCCGCCCCCATTGGGCAATTCCACCACATAATTCGGCAAAGCAATGCCCGAAACAAGCGCACGCAAACCTTGATATAAGGCGATGCCTTCGTCTAGGCTTAAGCGGAAATGCGAGGTGCCGCGCGCCATGTCCAAATGATGCAAATAATAAGGACGGATGCGGCGCACTAATAAGGCATCGGTCAGGGATTTTAATATTTCTACGGAATCGTTCACGCCTTTCAGCAGCACCGACTGCGACAGCAATAAGGCTTCATGTTGCAAGCGGGCAATCGCCGCATCTGCCGCCGCAGTGAATTCCGCCGTATGATTGACATGAATCACAAAGGCTAATTGTTTACCGCTATCGCGCAGCACCTGCAAATAATCTTCGCGCACATCATCAGGAGCAACCACCGGCACGCGCGTATGAAGTCGAATCCGCTGTACATGCCCTATCTCGCGCAAAGGCAATAAAAAAGCGGCAAGGCGCGGTGCGGATAAGGTCATGGGATCGCCGCCGCTTAAAATCACTTCTTCAATCTGCGGATGCGCGGCAATATAGGCTAAGGCGGCTTGGATATCGGCAGTTTGCGGGTGCTCTCCTTTGCGCCCGATATGTTCTTTGCGAAAACAAAATCGGCAATATACGGCACAGGTCGGTGCAATTTTCCATAAGACGCGGTTATGATAGCGATGGACCAAAAACGGCAGCGGACTAAAGGGATCGTCGGCAATCGGATCGCTAAGTTCCTGCGGCAAAATATTGAGTTCGCGTACATCGGGAACAAATTGCGCACCAATCCCCTGTTCAGATTGGCTGAATGCCTGCCGCATAGTGGCGGTCATCGCAAATTGATAATTTTTCAGCAAGGCTTTGCGGCTTTGAGCTGGCAAATGCGCCAATAAGGTTTCTGTTTTCATGAATTATTTGGCTTGCAAGACAAAGCTACGATCGCCGCGACGATTGGCAAATTCCGCTGCAATTTGAAAATTATCTTTTAATTCCGGCGGCATTTGCGCATGTCGCGATAAAGAATAAAGATACAATCCTTTATCGCCTAAATATTGTCGCGGCGCATATTTCAGCGTATCGAATTCCAAATAATCGACACTGGCGGGCATGGGCGAATAGCCCGCATAAAAAAGACTTTGCGGCGAATTGGCATACACAATCGGCGCCGCTTGCGCGCGTGCAAATAAGCCCGCTTCACGCCGATGCCCCATTGAAGGAGCAAACTGAATCATGCTGGCAAGAGCATAGGCGACCAAAAGCCACAAGGCAATCAAGCGGCGTTCGGGTTTGCGGCTGGGCTGCCGCCATTGCTGAATTAAGGCATAAGCCCCATTTGAGGACAGCCATAACAGCAGCAACAGCACGGGAATATAGAATATATCGCTGTGAATTCTGCCTTGATAAAGCAAATTTACCGCATTCAGCAGCCAGAAAAAACAGACGGCGAACCAAAAAAACAAACGCACACGACCATTTAACACCGAAGCGGTTCCCGCCTGCATAGATAACCAGAGCAGCACCGCCAAAGGCAGACCGGCAATCAGTAGAGTTTTATAGGCAATTAAGAGCATGGCAATCAGCACCGCAGATATCGTGCTTAAACTCATGCCTTGATCCGCGCTCATATACAGTGAGATTTCCAAAGTGGCGCGACTAAATTGAAATTGCATCAGCCGCACAACATTTATCACGCTATCGCGCCAATCAGGTACTAAGGCAATTAAAAAAAAGACAACGGCATAATAAATCGACAAAAATTTTTCGCGATCGCCAAATGGTCTGCGCCAATTCCAACGCTCATGTCTTGGCCAAGCCAAAAACAACAGCGGAAAACCCAATGCCCAAATGACCGCTTGCGCACTGAATAAGGCGGCAAACCACATCCAAGCCGCCCAAGCGATAAAGGCTTTTATCAGCGAACGCTCCTGCATCGCCAAGAAAAAAGCCACCGCCGTCAGCCATAGGCAGGCATAGACAAGCTGGGGATTCATTTCCAGCCTGAAATCATTGTATTCTAGGGTAAAATTCAATAATAACAATAATAAGCTCAAACTGATGCGCCCGATGCCAATCTTTTCTCCAATCCATGCAAAAGCCAGTGCGATATAGGCATGCAATAAGGCGATAAAGAAAAGCCAAGCCCACTCGCCGCCATGGGCAAAAGGCGCTAAAAGCCACTGAAAAGCATTGAAAGGTTCTTGCCGCGCCTGCCAAATGTGCCGCACGGAAGCTTCTGAAAAAGTGTAGTCGGCATTTTGCCAAATGATAAAAGTCGTGAAAAAGCTGATACAGGCTATCAGCCAATACCAGCTTTGTCTTCCCGCCTCAAAAGGACGTAAGGCAGCAAAAAATTGCTGCTTTGATAATAGCCATCGCCGGCTAGTCTCAACTATCGGTTTAACAGATAAATTAAAACTCAAAGCCGAATATCCGGGTTTTGCGCGGATAATCCGCTGAATCGCGCACAACAGGCTCTAATGCGGCGCCCAACATTTCCCCGACTTTTTCGGGCGTAAAACGCTCCGCTAATTCCAAGCCATGCGCCACTAATTGCTCGCGCCGCGCTTCGTTATGGAATAAATCTTGCACTTTTTGCAAGGCATCCGCCCAATCAGAAATAAACAGGCTGTTTTTATTATCCCGCCAATGATAGCGCAAACTTGCTTTGGCGCCGGGATCAGGCATCAAAACAATGGCGCCGCACGCCAAAGCCTTAATCACCAATTCAAAATCCATATTATCATCAAGAAGATAAATAAAAATATCTTGCTCGCGCAATTGAGAAGCCAACTCTTCGCTATTGCTTACGAAATGCAGCGGTATATTGGGATGCTGGCGCACCACCATCTCTTTTACCGAAGGATTTTTACCGTAAATCACGCATTTCAGCGGCTGCCCTGCACGGCGGCGCACACGATACAGGCTCGAATCAAACGTCGGGCGAATCCAATAACTGTCATAGCCTTTATCCACCAAATCATGCACTAATTGATGCTCCGCCGTAATAAAGCGTATCCAAGGCATCACATGCAAATTGCGTTTGAGTAGACGCTTGTCTTTTGCGTTATAAGACTTGTTCAGGCATAAGAGCGTCAAATAAGGCAATTGCCGCAAAAAAAGACTTTGCTGATAAATCCATTCCTGCGGCGCTTCTATCACAATCCGATCAAATTGCGATAAGCGGATATAGCGGCTGAAAAAACGTTCGGCGTTTTCTTGCTGTTCATCTGTGAGTGCAAAATACTCGCAGGTGCCGATACGCTGACGCAGCCCTGTCAGCAAATTCTGAGCTATCGATTTTTGATGATAAGTTGAGAGCAATAAGGCTTTCATTGCAAAGTTTTATAATCAGTAAGGGTCATTGAAAAGCGGCGTTCGCCTTTGCGCAGTTGTTCCAAACGAATCAAACGCAAAGGATTTTCTGCAAAATAAATCTGGGTTTGCTTATTGCCGTTGCTTTGGCGATAAACATGCACCGTGATGGTTTTGCCATTGCTATCCTTCCAATTTTCAGTTCCCTGTTTTTGGATATGATAAGAATTGATTTCGTCTTCAATCACGAGCGTATATTCATTCGGCATACGGTTATTTTCGATATCAATCAAAGATTGTGCCACCATCGATAAAGTATCAAGCGGATTAAGGTCTTCGTCATATTGTTGGGTCTTTGAATCTTTACCTGCCGTAATTTGCACCTGATGCGACTGCGGTTCATAACGATAATTTAGGGCGTATTCCGGCTTGCCTTCCATCGAACGCTGATAGACTTGCGGTTGCACGGTCAAACCATTGAGTAAGCCTTTAACGGATTCTCTCGCCTCGCCAAAACCGAGCATTTTTGCGGCAATCGCAGGATGGGCTACCGTATCGATACGATAGCTGACTTCTGTAAAAAATGCCTCATGCACAATTTCTCCGGCGCCGATGCCGCGCACCTGAACATCATAAACGGCGCGATAACTCGATACCGCCACAGCCGAAAAGCTCAAGCACAAACCTGCGCTCAATAGAGCGATTTTTTTATAAAGTCCCATATAAACGGTCTCCAGCATCGCCTAACCCCGGTCGAATATAGGCGTTTTCATCTAATCCTCTATCTATCGCGGCGGTATAAATCGCCACTTCAGGCAATGCCTCATGCATTGCCGCAATGCCTTCAGGAGTTGCCAATAAGCAAAGAAAACGCACGTCTTGTGCGCCTAAGGATTTTGCTTGGCGAATGCTTTCAATGGCAGAAAATCCTGTTGCCAACATCGGATCTACGACCAAGGTTGTCCGCTCCTGCATTGCTTTGGGTAGTTTACAATAATATGCGCGGGGGCGGTGGGTTTCTTCGTCGCGCTCCATGCCCACATAGCCTACTTTCGCTGCCGGCAACAATTGCAACACACCCTGCAACAGACCATTTCCAGCACGCAATATACTGATAATACATGTTTTTCTACCTGTCAACACTTTCCCTTCCGTGACTTCCAAAGGCGTTTCGATGCTCACGGTTTGCAATGCCAAATCGCGTGTCGCCTCATAAGCGAGTATCAGACCAATTTCCGCTGCAATGCCGCGAAACTCCATCGTGCTGGTATGTTTATTGCGCAAAGTCGTCAATTTATGCTGCACCAAAGGATGATTAATCACATGCACATTCTGGGGAAATTGTCTGTTATCGCTCATTTATGCCTCCTAAGCACTTAATAGATGACGCAAAGCCTGACCGGGATTCTTTTCTTTCATCAGCGAGCCACCGATTAAAAAAGCATGGATATTTGCCGCTTCCAAACGGGCAATATCCGCGCTCGTCATAATGCCGCTTTCGCTAATTAAAAACATATCAGGCGGTAATTTTTCTTGCAAACGCAAACTGGTTTCCAAGGATAGACTAAAATCATGCAAATTGCGGTTATTCACGCCAATGGCAAAAATCGGCAATTGTGCCGCCCGCTCGAATTCCACTTCATCATGGACTTCAACCAAGACATCCATGCCCAAATCATGTGCCAGCTGGGTATATTCGCGCAATTGGGCATCGCTTAGAATCGCCGCAATCAGCAAAATGCAGTCCGCGCCTAAAACGCGCGATTCTAAAACCTGATAGCTGTCGATAATAAAATCTTTGCGCAGAATAGGCAGCAAAACCGCCTGTCTGGCTTGCTGCAAATACAGCGGACTGCCTTGGAAAAACTGCTTATCGGTTAAAACCGACAAACAGCAGGCACCGCCGTCAGCATAACTTTTTGCCAAACTCGGCACATCAAAATCTTCTCGAATCACGCCCGCGCTCGGCGAGGCTTTTTTAATCTCGGCGATCACGGCGGGATGACCCAGATTTTGAAAACGGCGTATTTGATGCATAAAGGGGCGCGGCGAATCACATAAAGAATACAAATGCGATTCTAAAGCTGCCGCATCAATCAATTGTTTCTGATTCTCAAGTTCTTGGCGTTTATACGCCACAATCTCGTCTAAAATTGTCATTTATTATCTCCCTTTTGCCGGCTGAGGGCGGCAATGCGCGCCAATTGCGCTTTTGCCTTGCAGGTACGAATCGTCTCTTTCGCTAAGACAATGCCATCTTGCCAGTTTTCGCAAATTCCTGCCACTTTAAATATTGCCGCCGCATTTAATGCCAACATATCCAAGCCGATAGCAGAACCGCCGCCATCGAAAATCGCTTCAATTAATGCCAAACTTTGCGCACTGTTTTCCACCTGCAAAGCACGGTGGTCGCTGTAATTCATGCCGAAATCGCGCGGTTCGAGACGTTTTTCCAACAAACTGCCATCGGCTTGCATTTCGACATAAGTATTGCCGTGCGTTACGCTGAATTCATCTAAGCCATTATCGCTGTGTACTACCAAGACTTTTTTCGCGCCCAGATTCTTCGCCACTTCCGCCATCGGCATCAGCCATGCGCGGCTAAACACGCCGAACAAATGATATTTCACGCCGGCAGGATTGGACAAAGGCCCTAACACATTGAAAACTGTACGGATACCGAGCGCACGGCGCACCGGCGCAACATGGCGCATTGCCGAATGGAAGGCTTGGGCAAACATAAAGCCGAAACCGCATTCCTCAATCATCTCTGCCACCGCCTGTGCAGACAAGGTCAGTTCTACGCCCGCCTGCCGCAGTACATCCGCACTGCCCGAAGCGCTGCTTGCCGCAATATTGCCGTGTTTGGCAATCTTAACGCCCGCTGCCGAAGCGATAATCGATGCTGCGGTTGAAACATTAAACAGACTTGCGCCGTCGCCGCCCGTTCCCACAGGATCGACAATCACCGCCTCTTTATCCGGCAGCGCTACCGCCAAAGCCAATTCGCGCATCACCCGCGCCGCGGCACAAACTTCTTCAACCGTTTCACCTTTGATTGTTAAGGCGGTTAAAAAAGCGGCGATTTCCGCCTCATTTGCCTGTCCGCTCATCATTCGGCGCATGCAATCCTGCATCATTTCGCCTGATAAATCTTCCCCTTTGACCAATCGCGCGATTGCCGATTTCATTATGCTATCCCTATTTTATCCGAATCAATCCGCCTAATGATAAATCAGCCAGCCGCCAAGTGCCAATAGCAATACGTACCAAACGCAGGGTCGGGAAACCTAGCGCCGCCGTCATGCGCCGCACCTGCCGATTTCTACCCTCGCTGATGCTTAACTCAATCCATGAAGTCGGCACACTTTTACGAAAACGCACCGGCGGCTCGCGTGCCCATAAACAAGGCTCGGCAATCCGACGCGCTTGGGCGGGCAAAGTCAGCCCGTCTTTAAGCATGACTCCCATGCGCAAACGCTGCACAGCCGCCTCGTCTATCTCGCCCTCTACCTGCACCCAATAAGTTTTGGGCAATTTAAAGCGCGGCTCGCTAATGCGCGCCTGCAAACGCCCGTCATCGGTTAATACGACCAAACCCTCGCTGTCGAAATCCAGCCGCCCCGCCGGATAAATATTCGCCACCTCAATAAAATCCTTCAGCGTCCGCCGCGAACCGTCGCCGCTGAATTGACACATCACCCCGTAAGGCTTATTGAACAGCCATAAAGACTTGCCAGCAGCAGGGCGCAGAATATTTTGCTTCATCACTTGAGCCACATAAAAAAGATTAGGCATAATAGCGAGCCTGCGCCGCCGGCGCCAGCCTGCCCCCATAAAACATGACCGACACCCTGCTCTTTACCGCGTTTGCGCTCTGCATCAGCCTGATTAGCGCCGCTATGATATACATCAGCCGCGCCCTGCACAGCAACCGCGACAAACAAATCGAAACCCTACAGCAATTCGCCGCCCACCAGCAAAACCAATTCGGCAAATTGCAAGACTTCATCCTGCGCCAACAAGAACACGGGCAACTCCTGCAAAACCAGCAGCAAGGCGCACTGCGTAACGAACTCAATGCGCAATTGGCACGGCAAAACGAACACCTACACCGCGAAATCCATCATCTCTCCGCCATTACCGAAAAACGCCTGCTCGACATCAGCGCCCATGTCGGCGAACGCCTTGAACAAGGCTTTCATCAGCAAGACCACACCGTCAAAGACATCATCGAACGCCTTGCCAAAATAGACGAAGCCCAAAAACGCCTCGACCAACTGGCAGGCGACGTCGGCAGCCTAAAAGACGTATTGCAAGACAAAAAAAGCCGCGGCGCCTTCGGCGAAAGCCAGCTGCACCTACTCATCGACAACCTCATTCCCGCCCAATACGTTTCCTACCAACACACCCTGCCCAACGGCAAACGACCGGACTGCCTGCTACATCTGCCGCCACCTACCGGCGACCTCGCCATTGATGCCAAATTTCCGCTGGAAAGCTACCGCAAAATCGCACAAGCCCCGCAATATGCCGCCCAGCTGGCAAAAGACGTGAAAAAACACATTGACGACATCGCCGACAAATACATCTGCCCGCCGCATACGGCAGACGGGGCGATTCTCTTTATCCCTGCCGAAGCCATCTTTGCCGAACTGCACGCCAATTACCCCGACATCATCGACTACGCCCAGCACCGCAACATATGGCTGACCTCGCCCACCACCCTTGCCGCCGTACTGACCACCGCCAAAGCCGTACTCAAAGACGATGCCACGCGCCGCCAAGCACATCTACTGCGCGAACAACTCTACCTGCTGCGACAAGACTTCGTCCAATTCCAAGAGCGCATGAACGCCCTCGCCCGCCATATCGGACAAGCCCAGCAAGACGTCAACGACATCCACCGCAGCGCCCAATCCATCTCGGAAAAATTCCACCAACTCGACGAATACCGCGGCGAATCTCCACATTAAACTCGAGTCAAAATAGGGCTCTAGACTAGCAGAGTGATTGGTATAATTTATTGCAGAAGCGACTATAAATGTTTTTCTAAATCATCAATACTCTGCTTCCGGCGCCATTCGCATTCTTTCAAATGCCATTCGAAATTTTTGCTTACACCGTTAAATT
>NZ_JBXGGR010000021.1:0-21417 GCF_056855035.1 Suttonella sp. | reverse complement strand
CTTGTCATTGCGGCATGGGAAAGGACAATAAGGTTAAGTTTATAAAAGATTATTTTGCTTAAAAAACGCTAGATAGCACCTATTTTGTCCCTTAGGGCTAAAGAACTCGAAAACAGCACCTAAAATGTCCCTTTGCCCAATATCTAATAAATTTAATTCATTACTTTTAGTTTCTGTTTGTATTTTTTTCGCAACAGGAATTTCCGATTTAAATAAATTACGCAAAAATCTACTTTTCCCCGCATTATTTTTCCCAATAAAAAAATTCAAACGCTTGATTTCAATTACAGGATTTTTAGCTGTTTCATCAATTAAATTATCTGATTGATAATCTTCTAAATCTTCCGCCCAATAATATTGTTTTTCCATATAAATTTCCTTTATTTAAATTTCAGCAAGCGTAGGGTGGGCAACTCGTTGCCCACGCGGTTTAATCCCAATCTACCTGAATTTGCTTGCGCACAATCTCTGTGCCGCCCCGGTTTTCAGGCAAAATGCCCAAGCGCACATAACGATGAAAGCTTGAATATTCCCAATCCACGCATTGCGCCACATATCCATGTTTTACAGGGTTAAAATGCACATAATCTATACAATGCCGTAAATCTTGTTCATTACGGATTTCATGTTCCCAAAATCGACGTTGCCAGATGCCTTTTTCTCGGTGTTTAATTTTGCTGTGGCTACGCGTTTGATTGGCATCAAAATGACGAGAAAAATAGCGTTTAATCAGTTGCCATCTCAATGAATAATCGCAGTCATCAGTCGGTAAAGTCCAAATGGCATGCACATGGTCAGGTAATACGCATACTGCAACTGATTCAAAAGGATAATCTTGCCAAACTTTGCGATAGGCTTGTTTAAAATAATCAATATGTTTAAGCAGTAAATTACTTTGGCGGTTGGCTAATACAAGGGTAAAGAAAAATGTACCGCCTTTTTGCTGTGAACGCCGATAATGGGACATGGTTTCAAGCTGCCTATGAGAATGAAGTGGTCATATTAACATGATTTTTTGTTCAAATAATTCAATGGGTAAAATGGAATTGTGTGTATGCAGCCTGAAAAATTGGGGATTGCCTTAAAACGCGTGGGCAACTTGTTGCCCACCCTACGCTTATGTCCCACATCATTTTTTATAGCTGCCGAACATGTGTAATGACGAACGGTATCAAGGCGTATGTTGTTCCCAGCCGCCGCCGAGGGCGCTGTAGAGTTGGATAAGGTTCAGGGCGTAGCCGCGGCGGTTGGCGAGTTGATGTGTGCGGTATTCGGCGGCATTGAGAATGGCGCTGGGGATGGTGTCGAAGGTTTCGCGTCCGTATTTGAAGAGGCTGCGTGCTTGTGCGATTTGTGTTTCGCTGTGTTGCAGGGCTTTGTTCAGGGATTGGGCTTGTTTTTCCAAGGCGGCGGCGAGGCGGTAGCTGTTTTGCGCTTCGGCAAGGGCGTTGAGCAGGGTTTGGTCGTATTCGGCAAGGGCTTGGCGCAGTTGGGCTTCGGCTTTGTCCAGCTGGGCTTGCAGGCGGCCTGCGGTAAAGATTGGCAGTTGCAGATTGATGCCTAAGCCTGCGCCGCTGGCGCCGAGGCTGTGTTGCAATAGGTCGCCGTCCAGTCCGATGCGTCCCTCAGCCAGTGCAAAGTTAAGGCTGAAACGCGGGTAGAAGTCGGCTTCGGCGGAGGCGACTTGGGCGCTGCGTGCCAAGATGGCGGCTTTGCGGGCGCGGATGTCGGGGCGGCGTGTGATGAGTTCGGCGGGGTAGTGTCCGCCGGGGGCGGTAGGAAGGGCGGCGAAGAGTTTTCCTCCGTCTGCGGCGATGTGCAGTTCGGTTTTGCCGGCGAGGGCGGCAATCTGGGTGATGTGATTGCTGCGTTCGGCATCAAGGCCGGCGATTTGCGCATTGAGGGCGGCGATTTTGGCGGCGAGGTCTTCGCGGTCGTATTGGCTGGCTTGTCCGGCGGTAAAGCGTCCTGAGGCATAGCGTGCCAGTTCTTGCAGGGCACTTTGCTGGCTTTGCAGGATGCGGCTGCGTGCTTCGATATGGCGGGCTTCGATGTAGTGTCGGGCGATGTTTGCCGCGAGTAGGATTTGTGCGCCGTGTAGACGTTCGGCTTCGCTGAGATAGGCGTAGTAGGCAGCATCGGCATCGCTTTGTTTTTTGCCGAAGAAGTCGGCTGTCCAGCTGCCGATAAGGGCGCTTTGCCGGCTGTGGGCGGCGGGGGGAAGGTCGTCGCCGATTGGTGTCGGCAGGGCATTGGATAGGGGGTTGTCGAGATTGCCTAAGGCGATGCCTACGCCTGCGGTGGCGCCGAGCATGGGGTTTTTGTCGCTGTCGGCAAGGGCGGCGGTGGCTTGGGCTTGTTCGATTCGTGCTTTGGCGATGGCGATGTCGGGCGCATTGGCAAGGGCGTCGTCGATAAGGCGGTTGAGAACGGGATCTTGGAAATGCCGCCACCATGCGCGGATGTCGGTTTTGCTAGGGTTGTCGGGGCTGTGTTCAAAGCTCGTCGGCAGGCTGATGCGCGTGTCTATCGGCGGTATGTCGCTGTGTTGGCAGGCGGCAAGGCTGATGATGAGGGCGAGGCTGAATGATAGGCGGGTGGCGGTCATGGTTTATCCTTGTTTGTCGAGCATGGAACGAAAGCGCAGCAGGGCGATGAGTAAAAATGCCAGTCCGATGCCGCCCATAATCAGCAGTTCTTTTTGCACCAGATGCAGGGGCGCGTTGCGGAACAGCACGGCATTGCTGAAGCTGACGTATTGGGTCATGGGCGAGGCTTGGCTGATGTTTTGCAGCCAGTCGGGCATGCTTGCCAAGGGCGTTTCGCCGCCGGAGATGATGCGCAGGACGATGTATATCGGCAGCATGAGGAGGGCGAATTGCGGCATGCTGGGGGCGGCGATGGCAAGCAGGATGCCGAGGGCGGCGGCGGAAAAGAGAAAGATGACCGTACCAAGTGCAAATAGTGCCATTGAGCCGGATAAGTCCACGTTCAATACGCCTTTGACGATGAATTGCACCGATGCCAAGGTCGCCAGCGCAATGACTGTGCCGTTGGCGATGATTTTCGCCGCCGCGATTTCGTTGGCGCTAACGGGCATGACGAGCAGATGTTCGATGGTGCCGCGTTCGCGCTCGCGGATGACCGCCGCGCCGACTAAGAGCATGGCGAGCATGAATACGAAGGTGCTGACGTTGGCAAGGGCTAAAAACCAGCTGCTGTCGGTATTGGGGTTGAATGTGATGTTGAGATGGGCTTGCAGGGGCAGCAAATCCGCTATATTGCCTTGTCCGAGTAGGGCGAAGGCTTCGCGCTGTATGATGTGTTGTAAATAGCCGAAGCCGATACCGGCTTGGCTGAGCGCGGTGGCATCGGCGATAACTTGGATTTCCGGCTTGGCGCCGCGTAGCAGGCCTTTTTCCAGTTGCGGCGGCAGTACCAGTACGAAAATATAGTCGCCTTTATCCATGGCTTGCTGTGCCGCCTTCAGCGAGGGCAGATGCTGCGGCGGCTGGAAATACGGCGCTTGTAGGCTGTCGGCGAGGCGGCGGCTAAAGGCGGAATGGTCTTCATCGACTATCGCAACGCTGGCATTGCGCACTTCAATGCTGATGCCTTTGGCAATCGCGATAATCGTTACCGTGAATATCACGACAATCAAGCCCATCATGACGGCATCGGAGAGCAGGCTGCGGAATTCTTTTAGGGTCAGGGTCAAGGTATTGCGGAAGCGGTGCATTTATTTCTCCTGTTTGCGCAGCAGCATAATGGCGAGGCTGAGACAGCCCAGCGCAAAGGCGAGCAAGGCGGCGTAGTTGGGGAGAAAATCGGCAAAACTCTGCCCTTTGGTAAAAGCACCCAAAGAGATACGCTGAAAATGTGCCGCGGGGAAGACCGCCGCCATGATACGCCCACCGCCGGTAATGGTGGAAACGGGGTAAAGCATGCCGGAGAAATTCATGGCGGGAATCATGGTCAGAATCGCCGCAGCCGCCATTGCCGCCACTTGTGAGGATAAAATGCTGGACACCAGTAAACCAAAGGCGGTAACGGCAAAAATCAGCAGGTAGGCACCCAACAGCATGGCGAAAAAGCTGCCGCGAATCGGCACGCCGAAGAGCAGCACCGCCAATAAGACCAAAATAAGAAAGCTCAATAAGCCTGCGCCGATATAGGGCAATTGCTTGCCGAGCAGAAATTGCGCCACCGAGGCGGGCGAGGTGTACAGATTGCTGATAGAGCCGATTTCTTTTTCACGCACCACACCCAAAGTGGTCATCATCACGGGAATCAGCATCAATGCCATCATAATCACGCCGGGGGTGATGGCATAAATACTTTTGAAATCCTGATTATAGGCAAAGCGTGCCTGCACTTGCAGCGGCGGACTGAGATCGAGGGGATAACCGCTTTGCCGCAATTTTTCCACGCTATAGCTTTGCACAATGCCTAAGACCATACCTTTAATATTTTCCGCCAAAAAAGGGCTGCTGCCGCTGATGAGAAAAGCGACCGGCGTCGGCGATTGCCTGAGCATGTCTTTGGCAAAACCCGAGGGAATCTCAATCACTAAAGCCGCCCTGCCGCTTTTTAGCGCTGCCTCTTTGGCGGCAGCGGAAGACAGCGGCGCCTGCTCGCTAAAATAAGGCGAGCCGCGAAAATGTGCCAATAAGGCGCGGCTTTCCGCGCTTTGGTCTTGATCCCAGACGGCGAAATCAATCGCGCGCACATCAAATGAAATCGCGGCGGCGGCAGAAACCATCATCAATACCGGCCCGAACAAGGCGAAAAACAGGCGCACGGGATCGCGCAGCAATTCCTTGCTTTCGCGTCTGGCAAAAGTCCACAGCAAAGACAGCCATGCTACAAAACCGCTGTGCGGTGCGGTATGTGCGACGGCAATGGGCGGGTGCTGTTCGGCATCCTGACGCGCTTCTGCCGCTGCGGGCGCCTCTTCTGCAGCTTCCAAATAGCGGATAAAGGCTTCTTCCAAATTTGCTGCGCCCTGACGGCGGCATAATTCCCGCGGCGTCCCCATATCCAGTACGCGTCCGCGGTGCATAAAGGAAATGCGGTCGCAGCGCGCCGCCTCGCTCATGAAATGGGTGGATACGAAGATGGTAATCCGTTCTTCGCGCGAGAGTTTGCCCAATTCCTGCCAGAACAAATCGCGCGCCGCAGGATCCACGCCCGAAGTCGGTTCGTCTAAAATCAAGACTTCGGGATGATGTAGGCAGGCGGCGGCAAGTTGCAGACGCTGGCGCAGTCCCAAAGACAAATGGCGCGGCAAGATATCCGCTACTTCCGCCAATTGATAGCGACTTAAGGCGTCTTGCACCGCTTTTCGCGCCGCGCTGCCGCGCAGGCGGTATAAAGTGGCGTGCATTTCCAGATTTTTGCGCACGCTCATTTCTTCATACAAAGAAAAGGCTTGCGACATATAGCCCACGCGCATCCGCATCTCGATGCTGCCGGCTTCGATGGCTTCGCCTAAAAGTTCGGCATGACCTTCGCTGGGCTCGAGCAGCCCCGTCAGCATCTTCATCGTGGTGGATTTGCCGCAGCCGTTCGAGCCTAAAAAGCCGAAAATTTCGCCTTTTTCAATCCGAAAACTGACGTTGTCCACCGCCGTGAAATCGCCGAAACGTTTGCTCAAACCCTCCGCCTCCATTGCCGGCGGCGCATCCGCTTCGGGCTGGAAAGGCGGAATCTGCAAATCAACATCGCCGCGTTTGTCTTCGGGCAGGAGATGATGATAGGCGCGCTCCAGCGGCGTAATATGGCTGATGCCCTCATCATCGGGCGGCGGCGTGCCGGCGTATTGTGCAATGACTTCCGCCGTCGGTGCATGAATCAGCAATTTGCCCTCGTTCATGGCAATCAATTGCTCGAATTGCTCCGCCTCGTCGATATAGGCGGTGGCGACCAATACCGTCATGCGCGGATTTTCGCGGCGCAAATCGGCAATCAATTGCCAGAATTGCCGCCTTGACAGCGGATCAACGCCCGTCGTCGGTTCGTCTAAAATCAACAATTCGGGATCATGCACCAATGCACAGCACAGGCTTAATTTCTGCTTCATACCGCCCGAGAGCTTGCCCGCAGGACGGTCGCGAAAACGCAGCAAATCGGTGGCGCTTAACAATCGCTCAATCCGTGCCTCGCGTTCGGCGGTAGGAATGGAAAATAAGCGCGCGTGGAAATCGATATTTTCGTCAATCGAAAGCGTGGGATAGAGATTGTAGCCCAAGCCCTGCGGCATAAAGGCAATCCGCCGCGACAGGGCTTGCCGCGCATGGCGGTCGGCAATATCTTGCCCGAAAACATGCAAACTGCCGCTTTGCAGAATTTTGACCCCTGCAATCAATGCCAGCAAAGTCGATTTGCCCACGCCGTCCGGACCGACCAAAGCAATGCTCGCCCCTGCCTTCAGACTGAGGCTGAAATCCTCCAATGCCGTCGTTTTGCCGTAGCGATGCGAAACACGGCGCACATCGACGGCTAGCGGCGCAGTCATTGCGGCTTCGCTGGCAGACGCAATGCCAATTCGCTCGGCCATTCCTTATGCTCGTCTAAGCGCACATAGCCGACAGCCGTCATGCCGCCCTTGAGATAATCGGCATAATCGGCGGCAATCTCGGGTGGAATCCGCACCGTTACGCGATACATCAAATGCTCGCGCTCGGCGGCGGTTTCCACATATTTCGGCGTGAATTGCGCTTGCTCGGCAATTCGGCTGACTTGCGCCGGCAACACCGCCGACAAACCGTCGGGTACAATCCGTGCCTCCGCCCCAATCACTACCTGCCCCACCGCGCTAATCGGCAAAAACACGTCCATCGACACGTCCAGCGGATCGACCAAAGACAGCAGCACGCTGCCCGCCGCCACTACATTGCCCGCCTGTGCCACCGTATATTCCACGCGTCCGCCAATCGGCGCTTTGACCGTCAAATCCTCAATCGCGCTTTGAATCGCGCGAATCTCGGCATCGGTTTGCGCGACTGCCGCCTGCGCTTCCTGCACAGCTGCCGCCGCTTCGCTGATGGCTGCCTGCGCCTCCGTTTCTCCGGCTTGCGCCTGCGATTTACCGGCATTGGCGGCATTGACCGCCGCACGCAAAGCATCGCGCGCCTTTTCGCGCTTTGTCAGCTCCGCCGCAGAAATCAATTTCTGCTTAAACAACTGCCGCGCATTGTTCAATTCCTCTTCGGCAATCGCCAATTGCGCGCGCTGAGCCGCAATCTCGGCATCCGCCTGCGCCATACCGCCGCCGGCACGCGACTGTGCGCTTTTGGCTCTTTGCTCGGCGCCTTGCGCCCGCCGTACCGCACTTTGCGCTCGTGCGCGCGCCGCCTCTGCCGCCGCTAATTTCGCCTCCGCCTCTTCGGAAGACAAACTGACCAAAACATCATCTTTCGTCACCTGCTGCCCTTCCTGCACATGCAGCATTGCAATCCGCCCGGGGCGTAAAGTCGCCACGCGGTAACGCGCCAATTCCAAACGCCCGTTGGCTTTGGCAAAACCCTCTAACTGCGTATCCAACAACTGCTGATTACGCCACCAAGCAAAAGCCGCTCCGCCCGCAATCAACAACAAGAGTAATGGAAGGATTTTCTTCATTATTCGCCCGCTTTCGCCACTTGATAATCGCGCAAAATATCAATCAAAGCCTGCACCTCGGCATCGGCATCGCGCTTGCGCCCGAAAAGCAAATCCAAAATCAAAGGATCCTGATAGCCCAGCAATTTTTCAAAAGCCGCCTGCCGCGCCTCAGATGCCTGCGGATAATCCTGCTGTAAATAGCTTTCCATCAATAAATCTAACTCTTTCATGCCTCTGCGACACAACCATTTCAAACGTGGGTTCATCTTTACATCCTTTGCAAGCACACTGCCGGCTTATCTGTGAAAAGCGCATCATAGCGCGGTCGGAAAAAGCATACCATACACGATTAGCCGCCTTGCCTTAAGCTCTGTAGCGCCTGTATGATTTTTCCATTGCTCCGATTATATTGAAGGGCGATAGACACCCAAAGCGGCGGCTTGCTGCAAGCTGCGGCGCAATGCCTGCTGCGCCGCCACCCATTCGGGATTGATGCCCAATTTGGCGAATAATTGTACATCGCCCTGCTCGTCGGCATTATTGGCGGTCAGCAATTTGCAGCCGTAGAAAACGGAATTGGCGCCCGCCATAAAGCACAGCGCTTGGGTTTGTTCGCTCATAAATTCCCGCCCTGCCGCAATGCGCACCGCGCTTTTGGGCATGAGAATGCGAGCGGTAGCGATGACGCGCACAAAATCAAAAGGATCGAGATCGTCTTCATGCGCCAGCGGCGTGCCTTTGACACGCACCAGCTGGTTAATCGGCACGCTTTCTGGCGGCTTAGGCAAATTTGCCAGCGTTACCAGCATTTCCAAGCGGTCATGACTTTCTTCGCCCATACCCATGATGCCGCCCGAGCAGATTTTCATACCGGCATTGCGCACGTGTTCCAAGGTATCCAAACGTTCGTCATAAGTGCGGGTGGTAATGATTTTTTCGTAAAATTCGCGCGAGCTGTCCAAATTATGATTGTAATAATCCAGACCTGCCGCCGCCAATTGCTCTGCTTTATCGGCATCCAACATGCCCAGCGTCATGCAGGTTTCTAAGCCTAAGGCTTTGACTTCGCGCACCACTTCCGTCAAAAAAGGCATGTGCTGCGGCTTAGGATCGCGCCATGCCGCGCCCATGCAAAAACGTTGCGCGCCTTGCGCTTTGGCACGCTGCGCCGCTTGCAGAATTTCTTCTTTCGACAATAATTTCTCGCGCGCCACGCCTGTTTGATAGCGCGCGCTCTGCGGGCAATATTTGCAATCTTCAGGGCAGGCGCCTGTTTTAATCGACAATAAGGTGCTGACTTGTACTGCATTTGCCGCATGATGAGCGCGATGCACTTGCTGCGCCTGAAACATCAAATCCATAAAGGGCTGGTCATGAATTGCCCGCGCCTGTTCGAGCGTCCAAAGCGGCATATAAGATTCCTTAGAAAAAAGTTACTGTATAACTAAAAGATGTCGCCAAAGCAAATAAAATTTTCTTTAAGAAAATATCTATAGTCGAAGAACTGAAAAAGTGATACAAAATATCAAGCTGAAACCTTTGCAAAGGTTTCAAGCTGCGAGCGTTATAGAGAGTACAGCAAAATGAATCAAAACTGTAACTCTTTTTGAAATCTTTGACTATAGTCATTAATGATTATGTGCGGATAAAATCAAAACTAATACCTTGTAAAACTAGAAATTTAAATGCCGTTCATAAAATAGCATTGCAAATAGGGCATAAAAAAGCGGAAGAACATTCCGCTTTAGATGATTTCATCGATAGTTTAGGTATTTAGTATCGATATACCTGAATTTGTATCCGATTTCAGATTAGAAACATTTTACAGGTTTATATTCAGCCGGAAAACCGCTTCCGATATCGCATTTCCAGTAAGTGAGGTTTGGCTGGGTGATAAAGCTGTTTGTCATTTCCGCATTGCGCAAATCATTAACTACATCACCGCTAAAAGTTAAGACAATCTGCTGTCTTTGCGCATCAAGACGCAGATTAAAGCGGCTGTCGCTATTGTGCAGATTGAGTTTTTCCGGGAAGGTTTTGCTTTCTCTAATGGCGTTTTCTATTTGCGATTCCGTTTGTTTTAAGAGTGCCAAAGCTGCTTCCGCCTGTTCTTTTCCCGCTTTTTTGTCTAATAGGGGTTTAGAGAATATAAAGGCCAGCAGAAGTACGATTAACACGCTAAAAGCAATGATGATTTTGCGCAAATCAAATAAAGAGGAACTGCCTAAATTCGTATTTTTATCGGATAAGACGGAATATTCCGCTAATTCTTTGCGGATGTCGTATTTATGATGTTCGGGCTTGGTACTGTGATGATTTTTGGTAACGCTTTCGTCAATGTCCATAAAGCTGTCTTTAGGACCGGAATAGCCGTGTTCGAAATCATATTGCACGCGCAGTTCAGGGTCGGTAAGCGTTTCTTCGATTTTATTGATAATGGCGGTGTAATTGCCGGATTTGTCTCTTTCTTCACGAAAATGCCGAATCGCTTCGGCAACTTCGCGTAAATCTGCATCCGGACTAATATGAAGGATGTCGTAGTAATCGTTTTTTTTGGGTTCGGCCATTATTCCTCCTTAGCAAGGCGTATGATTATGCCTGATTATCGAGCATTTGTCAGTTAATTGTTATTTCCATACTTGACTGATTAAGCGCAAAATATTACCTCGCATAATCGCATCTATTTGCGCCTCGGTATAGTTGCGCTTAGCAAGTTCCTCGCCAATGCCCGCCAAACCCGCCGGAGAGATGTATTTGCCGGAGAGTCCTTTGCCGGGCAGATAACCAGCTTCCACCGGCCACCAGTAGCCGCGATCGACATCGGCAGGAATATCGGGACGTCCGTCGTCATAGCAATAATCCAAGCCGATTGCCGTATGTTCGACACCCACAAGCCCCGCCACATATTCAATCAGCGGCAGCATGGACAGGGGATTGAGGTTTTCATCGCCGACAAAACGCCACACGCCGTTTAAGGCGATCAATCCGCCGGTTGCCGCCACCGCCCGTATAATGTCGTCGCTGATATTGCGTCCGTGCGCGACCAGCGCGGCAGGATTGGCATGGCTGTATAAGACGGGACGTTTGCCGCTTAAGCGACAAATATCGAATGCGGTTTCTTCGCTGTTATGGCTTAAATCCATCAAAATGCCGTGGGCATGAATGGCTTCCACCACCTCGCACCCCAAGGCGGTCAAGCCCTGCGGCGTATCGTGCGCACCGCCGGCAATGCTGTTGTTGCGGTTATACGCCAAATGGATTTGCCGCACGCCCAGATGGTGATAAAGCCCAACCATGTCCACGCTTTCTAAGAGCGGCAAAGCGCCCTCCAAATCAAAGGAAATCGCCAGTTTATTTTCGGCGAAAGCGCGTTCGATGTCGGCATAGCTTTGCGCCTGAATCAGCCAATCGCTTGCCGCGATTTGGCGGCGGAAACCGGCAATGGTACGCATAATTTGCGACAAAGGATTCATGTCCATGCCGACATTGATACTCACATAGCGCACGCCGCTGTCGTAGTGCAGGCGCAATTGGGCGAAATCGGTATCTCCGTGCAGGGGCAGGCAGCTATGGCAGTCGGCAAAATACATTTATTGCTCCTTTTGGTATTTGGATAGGGTTTTAGTGGTAGAAAAGCCGTCCACATAAGACATGATTTTCACTTCGCCGCCCTTGGCTAAGACTGCTTGCGCGCCCGGAATGTCTTCCACGCGGTTATCGCCGCCTTTGACCAAAATATCCGGCATCAGTTCTTCAATCAATTGCGCAGGGGTGTCTTCTTCAAAAACGACGACCCAATCCACGCTTTGCAAGGCGGCAAGCACCGCTGCGCGGCTGTGCAGATTATTCGCGGGGCGGCTTTCGCCTTTCAAGCGCCGCACCGATTCGTCGGTATTGACCGCAACAATCAAGCGGTCGCCCAAGGCCTTGGCTTCCGCCAAATAGGTAACATGTCCCGCATGCAGAATATCAAAGCAGCCGTTAGTCATGACGATTTTCTGTCCGCGTGTCCGCGCCCGCGCAATCAGACGTTTAAGACTTTCCTTATCCACCACGCCGTGCGAACGCGCCCGCGGCGGCTCCAAAGCGGCGCGCAGCTCTTCCGGGCTGAGCGTGGAAGTACCAAGTTTTCCCACCACCACACCGGCGGCGGCATTGGCATATTCCAAAGCCTGCGGCAAAGGGATTTGAACGGCTAATGCCGCCGCCAAAGTGGCAATCACGGTATCGCCCGCCCCCGTTACGTCATAGACTTCGCGCGCCTGCGCCGCCAAATAATGTTCTGTTTGCGCCGCCACATAGCGCATGCCTTTTTCGCTTAAGGTAACCAATACCGCCTGAATGCCGCAGTCATCGAGCAAGCGCCGCGTATTAGCGACCAAATGCGCATCGCTGGCATTGCCGATCGCCAAAGCCAGTTCGCTGCGGTTCGGCGTGATGATATCCGCGCCGCGATAGCGGGCGTAATCGCTGCCTTTGGGATCGAGCAATACTAATTTTCCCGCTTGCTTGGCTTTTGCAATCAATCGGCTGACATCAGCCAATGCACCTTTGCCGTAATCGGAAAAAACCACCACATCGGCTTCTTCCACAGCCTTTTCAAAAGGTGCGGCTAATAATTCTGCGTATCGGGCATAATCTTTCGCTTCAAAATCCAAGCGCATCAGCTGCTGATGGCGCGATAAAACGCGCAATTTGGTAATCGTATCGGCAGGGCAATTTTCCATGAGATCTGTAATGCCCTGCTGACGGATAATCGCGCGCAATTGTCCGCCCGCCTCATCATCGCCGACCAAACCGCATAAGGCGACTTTCGCGCCCAAAGCGGCTAAATTCATCGCCACGTTTGCCGCACCGCCCGCCCGTGCTTCCTGACTGCTGATATTGACCACCGGCACCGGCGCTTCCGGCGAAATTCTCTGCGTATCGCCTCGCCAATTGCGATCCAGCATCACATCGCCGATCACTAAGACGCTTGCGGCGGAAAAATCCGGTGTATTTCTTTGCTCCGACATCGCTAATCCTCTAAAAAACGCTATTCAATCCGCTGATTAAGCCCTTGAAGCAGGAAGCTGCTATACTGCCCGCCTTTGCGTCTGCCGACGCCTGACAAACTAATATAACACCCCTTATGCTCAATAAAGAAGATAAAGTCCGCTATCTGCGTCTGATTGCCTATCTCAAGCCGCTTAAAGCTATGGCGGCGCTTGCCGTCATCGGCACTTTGCTTTACGGCATGACCGAGCCGCTCATGCCTTGGATTATGAAAGGTCTGATTGACGAAGGCTTTTCTAGCGACGGACAAAGCCATAATTACCGCGCCATTTATTATTTCGTCGCCCTGATGATCGGCGGCTTTACCCTGCGCGGCATTGCCAATTACGCCTCTTCTTACGCCACCACATGGGTGGGGCAGAAAGTCGTCTATCAATTGCGCAGCGAGATGTTCGCCAAAATGCAGCATTTGCCGATGGCGTATTTTAACGAACACAGCCAAGGCAGCATGCTGTCTAAATTCACTTATGACGTCAATCAGCTGCTCTCCGCCACCACCAATTCCCTGATTCAGCTTATCCGCGACAGCATCACGATTCTCGCCCTGATTATCAGCCTCTTTGTTTTAGACTGGCAGCTGACTCTGATTCTGATGATTGCCGCGCCTTTTGTGGCATGGTTTATCGTTTTCGTTTCCAAAAAAATGCGCCGCCTCTCCCAGCGCCTGCAAGAAGACATGGGCAGCATCAATCATGTGATTGACGAAGCCTTACGCGGTCGCGCCATTGTGCGGATTTTTAACGGCTTTACACACGAACGCGCGCGATTCAATCAGCAGGCGCATTCCATCGAAAGCCATATACTCGCCTCAAGCCGCATCTCCGCCATGACCTCGCCGATTTTGG
This sequence comes from Suttonella sp., assembly GCF_056855035.1. Lineage (NCBI taxonomy): Bacteria > Pseudomonadati > Pseudomonadota > Gammaproteobacteria > Cardiobacteriales > Cardiobacteriaceae > Suttonella > Suttonella sp. The sequence goes on along the minus strand of NZ_JBXGGR010000021.1, from coordinate 7,912 downwards.
AAGTCATCATCATTCTGGCACTATCCGCCGTCATTCTGATTGCCGCCACCCAAAGCCACAGCGACGGCATGACCAACGGCAAATTCGTCGCCTTTCTCGGCTCGATGGCATTGCTCTTTCCGCCGATAAAACGTCTCGGCAAAGTCAATGAAGCCATTCAGCGCGGTCTTGCCGCAATGGAAAGCGTTTTTACACTCCTCGATGCCGAAGAAGAAGAAATCCGCCAAACAACCCCTAGCGGCATTCGTTTGGAACAGGGCGACATCCGCTTTGAAAACGTCTCTTTTGCCTATGGCGAGCGGCAGGTATTGGAAGATTTTTCCCTGCACATTCGAGCAGGCGAAAGCATCGCCCTAGTCGGCGAATCGGGTTCGGGCAAATCGACTCTTGCCGCACTGCTGGCAGGCTTTTATCCGCCCGACAGCGGACGCATTTTCATCGATGGACAAGATACCGCCTCAATCCGTCTGGAAGAACGCCGCCAAGCCATGGCATATGTTTCTCAAGAAACCATGCTCTTTGATACGACGATTGCGCAAAACATCGCCTATGCCGATGAAAAGCCCGATCAAGAAAAAATCGTTGCTGCCGCCGTCTCCGCCAATGCCGACGAATTTATCCGTCAATTGCCGCAGGGCTACGACAGTCCTGTGGGGCAATACGGCAACCGCCTCTCTGGCGGACAAAAACAGCGCATCGCCATCGCCCGCGCCCTATATAAAGACGCGCCGATTCTGATTTTAGACGAGGCAACCTCCGCGCTAGATAACCGCAGCGAGCAAAAAGTGCAGGAAGCGATAGAGCGCCTGAGCAGAAACCGCACCGCGATTATCATCGCCCACCGCCTATCCACGATTGAAAGCGCCGACCGCATCGTCGTGCTGGAACGCGGCAAAATTCTCGAATCCGGCAACCATCAAGCGCTGCTAGACAAAAACGGCTACTATGCCAAATTGCTGCAACGTATTCCTTCTTAACCCTAAGCGATATTGATATGAAAGACCTTTCTCTAATGCTTGCCACTATTTTGGCACTCGGCATCGCCGCCCAATGGCTAGGCTGGTTTTTAAAAAAACCGGCGATTATTTTCCTACTTGCCGCCGGTTTACTGCTCGGCCCGACCTTCCATGTCTTCAATCCCGACGAATTGCTGGGCGATTTGCTCTTCCCCGTGATTTCATTGGGCGTGGCGGTGATTTTATTTGAGGGCGCGCTGACGCTGAACCTGCCCGAAATCAAAAATCACGGCATGGTCGTGACCAAACTGGTCAGCATCGGCGTAGTCATCACCATTGCCATCACTGCATTTGCCGCTTGGGCAATCATGGATTTGAGCTTTCCGATTGCGCTCTTATTCGGCGCATTGGTCTGCGTAACCGGCCCGACAGTCATCGTGCCCCTGCTGCGCAGTGTGCGTCCGAACCGCGCAATCAGCAATATTCTGCGTTGGGAAGGTATTATCATCGACCCTATCGGCGCGCTGTTGGTGGTCTTGGTTTACGAATGGATTATTGCGGGACATTCGCCGCTGATTTTCGCCAAAGTGATTATCATCGGCTTGGCGCTGGGTTTTGCTGCCGCCTTCGCCCTTGCCACCGCCTTGAAAAAACAATGGATCCCCGAATATCTGCAAAACGTCGGCACCCTTGCCTGCGTCCTGCTGATATTCAGCATTTCCAATGCCCTTGCCGAAGAATCGGGCTTATTGACGGTAACCGTCATGGGCATGATGATGGCGAACATTAAAAGTCTGCACACCGACGATATTGTCGATTTCAAAGAAACCCTATCGATTTTAATTATTTCCCTACTTTTTATTCTGCTCGCCGCCCGCGTCAATTTCCAAGGCTTTGTGCAAATGGGCTTCGGCGGTATTGCCGTATTGCTGATTGTGATGCTGGTTGCCCGCCCGATTTCCGTCTGGGTCTGTGCTTTGGGTTCGCCGCTCAGCCGCAATGAAAAATTATTGATCAGCTGGATTGCGCCGCGCGGTATCGTCGCCGCCGCCGTATCCTCGCTTTTTGTTTTAAAACTGCAATCCGGCGGCAATCAGGAAGCCGATATTCTCGTGCCGATGGTCTTTACCATCATCATCGGCACGGTAATGCTGCAAAGTCTCTCCGCCAAAACCTTGGCGATAAAATTGGGCGTTGCCGAAAGCGCGTCCAACGGCGTTTTAATTACCGGCTCGCAGCCCTTTGCCATCACGCTGGGCAAAAGCCTGCAGGAAAACGGTATCGAAGTCCTAATCGCCAGCAATCAATATCAGCAAAGCCAACGCGCGCGCATGGCGGGACTGGCGAGCTATTACGGCAATCCCGTTTCCGAATACGCCGACCGCAAATTAAACCTAATCGGCATCGGACAGCTGATTGCCCTGCATTCGCGCGAAGAAGAAAACCTGCTTGCCGCCCTGCGTTATCGCAATGAATTCGGCAAAGAAAACGTGTACCGCATCCGCATCGAGCATCAGGAACAAGACGGCGAAATCCACCGCGACGACTGGCAAAGCCCTTGGCTGTTCGGTAAAGACATCAGCAATGCCCAATTGCAAGAAAGCCTGAACAAGGGCGCGGCGATTAAGCTGACCACCCTGAGCGAAGCCTATACATGGGAGCAGTATCAAAGCGATAATGCGCAGAATATTGCGCTCTATGCCTTAGATAAAAAAGGCGGACTGCATATTTTCTCCAGCGCAAGCAACCTCAAGCCGCAAAAAGGCTGGAAAATCGCCGCCCTCGTGATTAAGGCGGAAGAAAAAGCGCGCAAAAAAGCCGAAGACCGTCTGGAAAATTTATCTTAAGGAAGACCATGAGCGAAGCCAATCAAAAATGGGAAACCATCATCGACAGCCTCAAGCCGATTTTGAGCGAAGATTTCGTCAATCTGCTCAAATCCTGCGAACTCAGCCAAGAAAAGCAGCAATGGTTCATCAATGCGCCCAACCAGTTCGCCATCAGCACTTTGGAAAAGAAAGTGCTGCCCACGCTGGGGCTTGCCTTGGAAAAATACGGCATTCAGAAATTCAAACTGCGCGTGCATGAGCCGGATATTTTCGACGAGCAGAAAAACGTCCGCAAAACCGGCGGCAGACAATATAAAAGCAACCTCAACATTGAATACCAGTTTGACAATTTCGTCGTCGGGCAATCTAATGACAATGCCTATGCCGCCGCCAAAAGGGTCAGCGAAGGAGAATTCAATCCGCAATTCAATCCGCTGCTGATTTACGGCGGCACGGGATTGGGCAAATCGCATCTCATGCACGCCGTCGGTAATGCCCTGCGCGCCAACGGGCGCAACCGCGTCATTTATCTGACCGCCGAAGAATTTACCAATGATTTCATCGCCGTGCTGCAAGAAAAGAAAAGCAATATGCAGGAATTTAACGAATATTACCGCAGCGCAGACGCGCTCTTAATCGACGACGTGCAATTTTTAGGCGGCAAAGAACGTTCGCAAACCGAATTTTTCCACACCTTCAATAGCCTGTTTGACCGCCATTGCCCGATTATCCTCACCTGCGACCGCTTTCCCAAAGAAATCGACGGACTCGAGCCGCGCCTGCAATCGCGCTTCGGGCAGGGCTTAACCGTATCCGTCGTACCGCCGGATTTGGAAACCAGAATCGCGATTTTGCACAATAAAGCCGACCGCTTAAATTTCCATTTGCCCGACGATGTGGCGCTTTATATCGCCGAACAAGTGGTTTCCAATGTCCGCGATTTGGAAGGCGCGCTGAAAAACGTCTATATGCGCTGCGAAATCCGCCAATTAAGCGCCCCCGACATCCGTTTGGCGCGCGAAGCTCTCGGCGATTTAATCAAAGCGCGCAGCCGCCAAATTTCGCTGGAAAACATTCACAACGTCGTCGCCCGCCATTACAAAATCACGCCGGAAGAAATGATTTCCAAAAGCCGCAAAGCCAATATCGTTTTGCCGCGGCAAATCGGCATTCATTTGGCGCGCAAGCTCACTCAGCATTCCACGACCGAAATCGCCCAATATTTTAATGTCAAAGACCACACCACGGTTTTACATGCTTGCAACAAAATCAATGAAAAGCTGGATAATGATTCTGCTTTCAATGAGTTGTACCGCGGTTTGGAAATGACCATCACGGGCTAATAATTTTTGTATTAAGTGTGTATTTCTTGTGCATAATAGTCAGCAAAAGTAGTCAGCCGATTTATCCACAGCAAGGCGGTATTTTGTTCACAGCTTCACAGCTGCATCAACCCCCGCTTTCTCTAGGAAAATAAACCGCTTACTCATTTATCCACTATTCCACAGACCTGACGACGACGTCGTCTTTATAAAAAAGAGGTTATATGAAATTTGAAGTTGTGAAAAACATTCTGATCTCTCGTTTGGCAGAAGTGAATGGGATTATCGAGAAAAAAAGCCCCCAACCGATATTGCAGCATATTTTGCTGGAAGCAAAAGAAGACAAACTGCATCTGCTTGGCACCGACACGGAAATCACGCTCGCCACAGAATTGCCCGCCAAAGTAGAAGAAGCGGGAAAAATCACAGTTTCCTCAGACTTGCTGACCCAGCTGATTTCACAATTGCCCGATCAGGCGAACATTCATTTTCATTTGGAAAACGAACAGCTTTTCGTACGTAGCGGCAAAAGCCAATTTCAATTGCAAACCCTGCCAGCCGAAGACTATCCGATCGCCCAAAGCAGCGATAAAACGGGCGAATTTGAAATCGACGCCCTTAACTTCGTCTTCTTGCTGGATAAAGTGCGTTTTTCGATGGCGAAAAACGATATGCGCCACTATCTCAACGGACTGCAATTGGCGGTGGAAGGCAAAAACATCGAAGCGGTTGCCACCGACGGACACCGCCTTTCTTTGGCAAACAGCGAATTAAGCGCGGCGGACAATGTGCCCAATGCTCTGATTCTGCCGGCTAAAGCGGTCAAATCTTTGATAGAAAACCAATTGAATATCGACAAATGGCAAAGCCATTCGGAGCAAAGCAAATTGGCGGCAGCTAATGTTGACGAGCTTAACGAGATTAAAGACCAAATCGAGCGGCTTAAAGAGCTGAAAAAGCTGCCACGCTTCAAACAGGCGGAAGCCCGTTTTCGCGCCGTAACGCTCAATCTTGGCGAACGCGAGCTGTCCCTCGACAACGGACATTCCCGCCTCACTACGCGCTTGGTTGACGGCAAATATCCCGATTACCGGAAAATTATTCCCCCTATCCAAGAAAGCCCCGTTCAAATCGAGCGCAAAACCCTGCACGAAGCCTTAAAACGCAGCAGTATCTTGCTGACGCGCAAAGACGAAACCGGCGTGATTTTGGAATTTAAAGGACACAGTCTGACCATCACGGCGCGCAATAATGAAAACGAACTTGCCGAAGAGCATATCGATATTCTCAATCCCGCCGATATCGAAGTGCGCATCGGTTTGAACGCCAATTATCTGATAGAAGTCGCCGATGCCGTGGAAGGCGAACGTTTGCAATTGCATATTCAAAGCGCCGACGGCCCGATGCTGATTACTTGCGAAGAAGAACCGGCATTGAAATACGTCATCATGCCGATGCGCATCTAATTATTGAGAACCTGCATTTCTAAACGCTGCGGCAGATGTTTTCCTTTTAAGGAGAATCCGCCGCAGGTTTTGTATAGTCGATTAGCATAAAAATGAGCCGATACCGTGTCATTGCCATTTAATCGACGACATAAATACAGGTTCTTGACCGCCGCTTTTATAGCGGCGCAAATGTAAGGATTATCCATGCTTTTTTTCAGCCGCCGCTTTTTCCCCTTCTTTATCGTGCAATTTTTCGGCGCATTTAATGACAACCTCTTTAAAAACGCCATGCTGATTTACTTCAGCCTCATGTTCAGCGCGCAAACCCTAAGCCTATACACCAATCTTGCCATGGCATTATTCATTCTGCCGATGTTCATCTTTTCGGCATGGTCGGGCTTGGTAGCGGAAAGCATCGAGAAAAAGCGCCTGATTGTTCTGCTGAAAATCATGGAATTTCTGATAATGAGCGCAGGGGTTTTCGCCTTTCTCTGGCAGCAGCCTTGGCTGATGATGGGCGTTTTATGCTTATTGGGCATGCAATCCGCCTTCTTCGGACCGGTCAAATACGGCATTCTGCCAGAAAGATTAAAAGCGCAGGAATTGATGCTGGGCAATGGCTTGGTTGAAGCCGGCACCTTTCTCGCCATCTTGACGGGCACGATTTTAGGCGCGGATTTGGTCGCGCGCGGCTTCGGGCACGAGCTGCAGATTATCGGCTTCAAATACCTTTACGCCGCCATGCTCTCTGCCGCCGGCATCGGACTTGTCGCCGCCTGCTTTGTGCCCAAACAGTCATTGGGCAAGCAAGAACAATTGCCGCCTTTCAAACCGTGGATGCAAACCAAAGCCCTGTTAAGCTACACCTACGGACAAAAACCGCTCTTCCAAGCCATACTCGCCAATTCATGGTTTTGGCTCTTAGGTGCGGTCTTGCTCACGCAAATCCCACAATTCAGCAAAGACGTGTTAGGCGCGAATCCGCAAATCACCACCTATCTGCTAGCACTATTTTCCATCGGCATCGGCATCGGCTCGATTGCCGCCGCCAAACTCACCGCAGGACGCATTGAAACCGGCTTATCCGCCCTTGCCGCATGGTTGATGCTGCCCTTTCTCTTGGGGATTGCGCTTTTGGCAGGCAATAGCGCCGATGTGCAAAGCAGCCTGAACTTCGCCCAATTCTACCGCCAAGGCGATTTTTGGACGGTCAGCATCTTATTCTTCGGCATGGCATTCACAGGCGGGCTGTACATCGTGCCGCTGTATGCCAAATTGCAGCATCAAAGCGAAGAAGGCAATAAATCGCGGATTATCGCCGCCAATAACATCATCAATTCCTTAGCCATCGTTTTTATCAGCCTCTTTTCCGTTCTCATCTTAAGCATTCTCGGTCTATCCATGCGCAGCCTCTTCCTGATTGTCAGCGCCGCGCATATCGCAGTAGCAGTATGGCTGTTCCGCCGCGAACCGCAATACAGCCTGCGCCTGATTGCCATTCTGATGAGCTACGGCTTCTACCGCCTGCGCATCGTCGGCAAAGAACGCCTGCCGCAGCAAGGTGCGGCATTGCTTATTTGTAATCACGTCAGCTATATGGACTCGCAAATCATCATTGCCGCCAGCCGCCGCCGCGTGCGCTTTATGATTTACTACCTCATTTACCGCTTTAAACCCTTAACATGGCTGTTTAAATCCGCCGGCACCATCCCGATTGCCGGCAAACGCGAAAATGCACAAATATTCAATCAAGCCTTCGATATCGTCAGCCAATCTTTAAAAAACGGCGAACAAGTGCTGATTTTTCCGGAAGGCAAACTTACCACCGACGGCGAAATCAGTGTCTTCCAACGCGGGGCGGAATTCATCCTCAAACGCGATCCCGTGCCCGTTATTCCGCTTTATATCGACAACCTTTGGGGCAGCTTCTTCAGCCGCCACGGCGGACTGTTTAAAGGCAAACCGCGCAAATTCCGCGCCCTGATTAGCGTCTATGTCGGCGAAGCCCTGCCGCCCGATGCCAATATCGACGACATGCGCGCCGCGGTAAAACAACTGGAAATGCAGGCGAAAGCCGTGCGGGAACAATAAAAGCCTTTTGGCAGTCTGAAACCTTTGCAAAACCCCAAAAATCCTCTAAATTCTCCCCAACCCAGAATTTAGAGGACTTTTCCATGAGCAGCTTCTTCTACCACTCCGCCCAAACCCTGCTCAACCAATACGCTGACCGTTTCCCCTTGCTTAAAATCACCCAACTGCTCGATTGGCAAGCCATTGAACACACACTTGCCAGTAAAAAAGTGGCTGATTTGCGCGACCACGGCGGTCGTCCTGCTTATCCGTTGTTGCCGATGTTT
>NZ_JBXGGR010000005.1:0-36847 GCF_056855035.1 Suttonella sp. | reverse complement strand
TAAGACGCCCTGTCATCTGTTCGGGAGAATATTTTCTCTCAATCAGATGATTGATGTAGGCTTTAGCAAAATCACTGAGTTGATAAGCGTTTTGCTTTTTACGATCTTGTGCCATTTCTTGAGCTTGCAGCGGTCGATAAGCTCTTTTACCTATATTGCGTTTGATCTCTCGGCTGATGGTAGATTTATGGCAGCCTACGATATTGGCTATTTCGCTGTATGAATAAGCGCTTTTCTTAAGCACGGATATTTGATACCTTTGTTCTTGTGTAAGATGTGTATAGTGTTTCATAACGTTCTGATAGGTGAGAGTTGATGAGCAAGTGCAACACTGCACATCTTACATCTTCTCTCTTCTCTATTAAACGTTGCACTTCAAGATTGAATCTAAGGTTTAATTTTCAGAATTTCTGACTTCTTTTCTTGATTTTATAGTCGATTCATAGCAAAGGCGAACGCTTAAAATGCTAGGTTTCCTATTGTTTTAGCCAGTACATAAAAATCGTGTTTTATTTTGATCTGAATTGACTATATATCAGCGATATTAAACGGTATTTTTAAAAATTGCCGGCTTAATGCTGCATCATGCTAATTGTCCGTCAATATTGTTGAGATGTACCGGTATTTGGGCGTGAAGTATGAAATTGAAAAAATCGCGTAGCCGCAGCTGCGATGTCATCTAACATTTTTTTAGCAATGCTAAAGTCTGCAATGTCTGCATCAGATAGAGGATGATGTCGCCTGCATTTAAGATGTTTTTCTGTGAAGAATAAAGTAGATATGTTGGTATAAAAAATGCCCCTTGCGGGGCATGAGATGAATTTATTGTGCTTCCGCGACAGGCAGGCTGCCGGTGTCGATGTCGGCTTTGATGAGCATGAAGGAGACCATTTTTTTGAAGTCTTCGTCGCTGATTGCTGCGCCGCCTTTTGCCGGCATAGCGTTGATGCCTTTAATGCCTTGTTCGGCAAGTGCTTCTACACCGCCACGTTCGTCAATTTTGGCTTGCCATGCGGCTTGGTCGCCTTGAACGGGCGCGCCTGAAATACCGGTGGCATGACATGCGGCGCAGACTTTGTCGTAAGTGGCTTGTACGTCGAATACGGCGGCAGCGGCTTCGGCAGGCGCATCGCTAGAAAGTGTCAGTTTGCCGAAAGGCGCGAGGCTACCTGCTTGCAGTTCGCTTTCGTCTAAGGTGTGTCCGGTGGTGTCGGTGCCGCCATAGAAGAAGAAGGGAAGAATCAGGAAGAGGGGCATGAAGATGCCTGCAACCCACATGATTGCTTTTGCGTAAAGCGGTATGGTTTCGATTTTTGCCATGATGAACTCCAAAAAAGGTAGAATTACTTTTTTATAATGCGGACGAAATTTTAGCATAGTTTGCAGGAAAAGCGGCAATTGCTGTGAGGTGTTTTTTAAGGAGTTGTTTTTGAATAAACTTGATGTTGAAAGCGTGCATTTCATTAAGGTGGAGAGCGGCGACGAGAGGCAGCGGATAGATAATTTTATCCGCAAGCGTTATCCGAGTTTGCCCAAGAGCCGGATTTACCAGATGCTGCGCAAGGGCGAGGTGCGTTTGAATAAAAAACGCGTCAAGCCCACCGATAGGCTGACTACCGGTGATGAGTTGCGCATGCCGCCGATTATTGATGCACAGCGCGCTTTGACGACGGTGCCGCCGTTTTGGCTGGAGCGGATTCGGCAGGCGGTGATTTATGAAGACGCGCATTTTCTGATTTTGAATAAGCCTGCCGGTATCGCGGTGCATGCGGGCAGCAAGCAGCAGTACGGCTTGATTGATGCAGTGCGCGCGATTTGGGGTGAGGGTTATGCGGAATTGGCGCATCGTCTCGATCGTGGTACTTCCGGCGTTTTGGTGCTGGGAAAAAGCCGCGCTGCTTTGGCGGGTTTTCAGGCGGCGATGCACTCCGGCGAGGTCAAGAAGCGTTATTGGGCTTTGGTCAGCGGCAAATGGCATCCGCAGATTAAGGAGGTGCGCATTCGTTTGGAAAAAGCAATGATGCAGGGCGGCGAGCGCATGGTGCTGAGCAGAGGCGAGGGACAATGGGCGCGGACGTATTTCCGCATTTTGCGCGATTTTAAAGAAGCGACTTTGCTTGAGGCTGTTTTGGATACGGGGCGTACGCATCAGATTCGCGTCTCGGTGCAGAGTAAGGGACACGGTATCGGCGGCGACGGCAAATACGGCGACGATGCCTTTAACCGCCGTTTGCGCAAGGCGGGTTTTCACGGCATGTTTTTGCATGCTAAGGAAATTCAGTTTGCCTATGAGGGCGATGAGATTTGCGTGCAGGCGCCTTTGCCTGATGCGCATCAGCAATTGTTAGATAAGGGGGATTTTTAATGACTTTAGATGAAGAACGTGCTTTGGCGGCAGTGGCGCATGAGGCGATTAAGGAGATGCGCGCGCGCCGCCGTTGGAAGATTGCTTTTCGCATTGTGATGATTTTATTGGTGCTGCTGTATGTGGCGGCGATTGCTACCCACGGTTTTAAAAGAGAGACTTTGCCGAAGGACGGTTTTGTGGCGATGGTGCGCGTAAACGGCGTGATCAGCGCCGATGATTACGCCAATGCGGAGGATGTGAATCAGGCTTTGGGTGAGGCTTTTGCCGCAAAAGGGGTGAAAGCGGTGTTTATCGACATCAATTCGCCCGGCGGTTCTCCTGTGCAATCGGGTAAGATTTACCGCGAGATTATGCGCTTAAAGCAAGAGCATAAGGTTCCTGCTTATGCTTTTATCAATGATATGGGGGCTTCCGGCGCTTATTATGTGGCGGCGGCAGCAGATAAGATTTATGCCGATCCTTCCAGCGTGGTGGGCTCGATCGGCGTAATTTCGCAGGGCATGGGCTACGGCGATTTGCTGGATAAATTGGGTTTGCAAAACCGCACTTATAAGGCGGGCGAACACAAGGATTTCCTCAATGGCGCCAAACCCGAAGATCCGCAGGAATTGGCGCATATGCAGGGCTTGCTGGATAATCTGCATCAGCAGTTTATTCAAGCGGTTAAGACAGGACGCGGCGAGCGTTTGCAGGATAATCCCGATTTGTTCAGCGGTTTGTTTTGGTCGGGAGAGCAGGCGCTGGCTTTAGGTTTGGTCGATGCTTTAGATGATATGACGGTGGTGCTGAAGTCCGAATTTAAGAACGCAGAGGTGGTCGATTACACCGCTGCGCGTTCGATGTGGGAGGAAGTGCTGCGTCATACGGCGATGCAGAGCAAGGCTTCATTGCGACAGATAGGGGGCGTCGGTGAGCAGGTTGAGGCGATATTGCGCAAATAGCTCTTGCAGGGCGATGAGCGGCAAGCCGATGAGGGCATTGGGATCGCGTCCGATGAGGCGCGAGAACAGCAAAATGCCCAAGCCTTCCGATTTAAAGCTGCCGGCGCTGTTAAGCGGCAGCTCGCGTTCGACATAGGTGCGGATTTCTTCAGGACTGAGTTCGCGGAATTGGACGCTGAAGGGCTCGATAAGAGAATGCAGGGTATCGCCTCGGCGTAGGCAGAGTCCGGTAAAAAATTGTACTTCCCGTCCTGAAAAGCGCGAGAGTTGCGCGATGGCATTGGCGATGGTGTGCGGTTTGCCGAGAATGTCGCCGTCGATGGTAGCGACTTGATCGCTGCCGATGACAAAGGCTTCTTGGGGCGCATCGACGGCTTGGGCTTTGCTGCGCGCAAGGCGTTCGACTAGAGCTTGCGGGCTTTCCTGCGGCAGGGGGCTTTCGTCGATATTCGGGCTTTGGGTGCTAAAGCGCAGTCCGAGATTCTCTAATATGGCTTTGCGAAAGGGCGAGGTTGAGGCTAAGATGATTTCCATAATATTTTGCTCGTAAAAAGGATATAGTGTGCAGGATTTGAAGGCAATTCGCCATCTGAAATTTATTGCTTACTGGTTTTTGCTGGGTTTGCTGTGGCTGGCGGTGCAATTGCCTTGGCGGGTGCGTATGGCGCTTGGCGCTTGGATTGGACGGCTGATGTTTGCCTTGGCGAAAAGCCGCCGTCATATTACGGAAGTGAATTTGCGCCGCGTATTCCCGCAGCGTTCGGAGCAGGACTTGCAAAGGGCTTTGCGCCGATATGCCGAGAGCGTCGGGCAGGGCATGATTGAAACGGGCATGGGCTGGTTTTGGTCGGAGGCACGTTTGCGCAAGATTTCGCGGATTGAGGGCGATGCGGCGGCATTGGCGAAAGTAATGGATAAGCGGCAGCCAGTGGTTTTAGTGGGGCTGCATACCACGCTGATGGAATTGGGCGTGCGTTTGTTGGGCATGTATGTGGATTCGGCGGGCATGTATCGTCCGCTGAGTAATCCTTTTTTTCATAAATGGATTAAGTATCAGCGCGGACGTTCGGCAACGGAATTGGTGCATTTCAAGGATATGCGCGCGGTGCTGAGGATTTTGCAGTCCGGCGGCAATTTATGGTACGCACTTGATCAGGATATGGGTATCCGCACCGGCGTTTTCGCGCCGTTTTTCGGGATTGAGGCCTGTTCGGTAAATATTTTGCCGAAATTATCGCAGCGTACGGCGGCAGCGTGGATTCCGGTGTTTATTTGGCGTGAGGGGCGCGAGTATGTGGTGCGTGTGGGGGCGGAAATTCCTCAATATGAGGGGCAGAGCGATACAGAAGTGATGACGGCGGTCAATGCCGCTTATGAGGCGGAAATCCGCCAATATCCCGAGCAGTATTTTTGGCTGCACCGCCGTTTTAAAACGCGCCCCGAGGGCGAGAAGCCTTGGTATTAGTCAGGGCAATGCCTGCGCCTTGATTGCCATACTGCTGAAAGGCAGGGCAATCAGCATGGAAAAGAGCATGAGTGCGCCGAGCAATGCCATTTGTCCGGTGCCGGAAAAGCCGAGCAGCACGTCATGTGTGGCTTGCACGCCGATAATCAGGGCGGGAATGTAAAAAGGCACAACGATAAGAAAGAGCAAAAAGCTGTTGTGCGATTCGCCAAGTGTCAGCGCCGCGCCGATTGTGCCGGTAAGCAGAAGGCAGAGACTGCCCAGCATCAATAGCACCGTCAGTTGCGGCAAAACGCCAAGCGGAATATGGAGCATAAAGGCAAAGAGCGGCAGGCAGAGCAAGAGCGGCAAAATAAAGCGCAGCCATGCGGCGATGATTTTCGCGGCGATGCCCAGCCATAAATCCTCAAGATGGATGCGGTCTTGGGAAAGGGTGCCGTCGTTAAAATCGCTGCGCAAGAGTTGTTCCGCGCCGAGCAGGGTGGCAAGCAAGAGGGCAAGCCATAATGCGGCAGGGGCGCTGTTTTGTAGTGCCTGATTATCCGCACCCAGAGATATGGGAAAGAGGCAGAGGGTCAGGGCAAAAAAAATCAGCGGTTGAATAATGCTTTGCGGATTGCGCCAGTTGGCAATCAGTTCGCGGCGGATGAGCAGACTTAACATATTTAATTAAATTTTAGGATAAAGGTTTTCGTATAAGTTTTTCTCAAATATAATAACATGCAAAATTGGTTTGAAGCATGTGGATGTTTAGCACTGAGAGGCAGTTGTAGAAAAATGAAAAAAGCAAGTTGGGATATTGATGCGGTGTTACAACGTCACGGTACTTTGATGATTAAATTATGGCTGCAGGCGGCAAAGCGTAGCGGTTTGTCGAAAGAAGACAGCCGCTTGATTTTAAAAGAGGCGACAACGGGCAATTATCTGCATTTGATTTCCACGCTGCAAAAATACAGTGTGCCGCTTGATAAGCGCCTGACTTCCGCGCAGCAGAATTATATTGCCAAGTAGCGCAGCGCATGACCGCAAAAACCGCCTTTCGGCGGTTTTTTTACAGTTAATCGGCTATGACGTCTTGGTATTTTTCCGCATGGCGGGCGAACATGCTTTGCACATAGCTGCATTGCGGCACGATTTTGACTTGGTTTTCGCGGGCGTAGGCGACAAGCGCGTCGAGCAATTGCGTGGCAATGCCTTGTCCGCGGGCGGCAGGGCTGACATAGGTATGGTCGGCGATGATTTGCTGCTCCGATGCCAAGGGAACGAAGGTAATTTCGCCTAAGATATCGGAGCCTTTGAGGTAGGAAAAACCGTTTTCATGTTGTTGAATCATCATCTTCTCCTGTGTTGTGTAGGACTGCTTGCAGCGCGCTGCGGCTGATAGGCTCGTAGGGCATGCTGCGTGTTTTAGCCGCTAATTGATTGCGGTAGCGGATAAAATCGGCTTCATCATCTATCATGAGGAAAGGATTGCCGGCAAATTGTTCGCCGAGGGTGGATTCTTGCGCGATGCCGTAGTCGTGCCCGACCCAAATGCGCGTATGGGCGGGAAGTTGTTTTAGTTTTTGCAGGCTGTGGAATAGGGTAGCAGCGTCGCCGCCTGCCAGATCGGCACGTCCGCAGCCGTAAACAAAGAGGGTGTCGCCTGTGATGAGGTCGTCGCCGATGCGGTAGCAGGTGCCGCCTGCGGTGTGTCCTGCCGTATCGAGGACGGAAATCGTGGTATCTGCGAATTGGATTTCATCGCCCTCGCTGAGCAAAATGGCGTCTTCGGGGCAGTCTTTCCATAGCGGGTATTCTTTGGCATTGATGAATAGGCTGACGGCTTCGTCATATAGGTCCATGACCGCGTTGACGTGGTCATGGTGGCTGTGCGTGAGCAAGATGCCGACAAGTTGCAAGCCTTCTTCCGCCAGCACTTCTTTGATGCCTTCCGCGTCCCAAGCGGGATCGACGACCATGGCTTCTTTATGCACATGATCGGCGATGATGTAGATGAAATTATCGTGGTCCTCGGTAATCAGTTGAATGATTTCATGTGCCATGAGTGTGCTCCTATTGATGATTTTTCATAACGCGGGCTTTTTCGCGCTGCCAGTCGCGTTCTTTATTGACTTGGCGTTTATCGAATTCTTTTTTGCCTTTGGCGATGGCGACATCGACTTTGACAAAGCCGTTTTTCCAATACAGATTGATGGGGGCGAGGGTGTAGCCGTCGCGTTGTGCCGCGCCGATTAATTTGGCGATTTGGTGTTTGTGCAAGAGCAGTTTGCGCGTGCGCTGCGGGTCGGGGAAGACGTGCGTGGATGCCGACGGCAGGGGATTGATAAAGGCAGCGAATAAAAAGACTTCGCCGTTTTTAATCAGGATATGGCTTTCTTTGATTTGTACGCGCCCGGCGCGCAAGGCTTTGACTTCCCAACCTTCTAAGGCGATGCCCGCTTCAAAATGCTCTTCCAGAAAATAGTCGTGGAAGGCTTTGCGGTTGGTGATGATGTTATTATCCTGGGTTTTTTTCTTTTTCATGGTATCGATTTGGCTGGGCAGGGGTTACAATGCCGCTGTTGATATGAGGGAAGCTATTGTGCCACAAATCCGAAAATCTAAAAAATTACCTTTTTCTGCACAGCAGATGTTCGACTTGGTTGCCGATGTGGAGCAGTATCCGCAATTTCTGCCTTGGTGTGCGGCGGCAAGGTTAGTGAAGCGCGATGAGATGGAAATCATCGGTACTTTGACTGTGGAAAAAGGCGGTTTGCGCAAATCCTTTACTACGCGCAATCGCTATCAATATCCGCAATGGATGAATATTGCTTTGGTGGAAGGACCGTTTAAACATTTATCAGGACGTTGGGAGTTTCTGCCGCAAGAGCAAGGCGGCTGCGAAGTGCGTTATGAAATGAATTTTGAAGTACCGTTTTTCCTAGCTCCGATTTTAGGCGGCGTAATGGAATATATGGCAAATACGATGGTGGGTGCTTTTGCAGAAAGGGCGGCGCAGGTATATGGACAAGACGCTGATTAATATAGAAGTTGCCTACGGCGAAGCGGCCAAGCAAAAAATCATTGCCTTGCAGGTTTATGAAGGAATTACGGCGTATCAGGCGGTGGAGCGTTCGGGGATTGTGCGCTTTTTTCCGCATTTGGATTTAAGCAATATAGAGGTCGGTATTTTCAGCAATGCCTGTGCTTTGGATACGTCTTTGCGGGCGGGCGATCGGGTGGAGATTTACCGCCCCTTGCTTTGCGATCCTAAGGAAATGCGCCGGCAAAGAGCGCGAAAAAATAGCGGCGCTTGTGGATAAGTGCAAAAAACGAAAAAATTTTTTTCTTGACAAAAAATAGCGAAAAAAATCAGTACGGCGACTTTAAGTCGCTGTTTTTATGCTCGAAATAAATCATCCCACAATCTTGCACCAAAGATGGAAAAATAAGGTTTTTAGGCAAAAATCGGGCTTTTTATCCACAATAAAGGCGACTTATCCACAATCGGAGAACGGCTAAATCTAAGCCTGATTGCAAAAAAAAGAGAGCTGTCTATAATGTGGGAAAAAGTGCAACGTAAGACCAAAAAAGACCAGAATCATGTTTCGCGGTATCTATGAATTATCCTTAGACACAAAAGGGCGCCTTTCGGTGCCGGCGAAGCTGCGTGCGATTTTGGAGGAAGAAAGTGAAGGTTTGGTGACCTTAACGGCTGATTTGGATAAAAATCTGCTGATTTACACCACGAGCGAATGGCAAAAAGCCTCGAGCAAATTGGAAAGATTGTCCAGCGTCGAACCACGCGCACGCTTTATCAAGCGTCTTTATTTGGGTCATGCCAGCGATTGCGAGCTGGATAGCACGGGACGGATTTTAATTCCGCCGATGCTGCGCAAATATGCCAATTTGGATAAGAAAGTGGTGCTGACCGGCATGGGCAATAAATTAGAGCTGTGGAATCAAGAAGCTTGGGAGCAAATCAATTTGGCGGGTATCGAAGCCCTTTCTGCCGAAGGATTTGATTTCGGAGAAGAAATCGGGGCATTGTCTATATGAGTGCACATATTTCGGTTTTGCTGCAGGAATCGCTGTCGGCGCTTGAGATTCGTCCCGACGGTTGGTATTTGGACGCGACCTTCGGACGCGGCGGACATAGCCGTGCGATATTGGCGCAGCTCAATGAGCATGGGCGTTTGTATGCTGTGGATAGAGATGCGCAGGCGGCGGCGGAAGCGGCTTCGATTAGCGATCCGAGGTTTTATTTTGCCAAAACGCCTTTCGGGAATATTGGCGAGGCTTTTTCCGCCGAGCAAGGCTGGCGGACAGGCTGTTTGCATGGCGTTTTGTTTGATTTAGGCGTGTCTTCGCCGCAATTAGACGAGGCGATGCGCGGTTTTTCTTTTAATAAAGAAGGATCTTTGGATATGCGCATGGATCAGGAAAGCGGCATGTCGGCGCGCGATTGGCTGCTTTCGCATGATGAGGCGGCATTGGCGCGCATTATTCGCGATTTGGGCGGCGAGCCGCATACGGTGGCGAAAAGAATTGCCAAAGCGGTTTTTGCAGTTCGCGAGCGTTTGCAGACGACGACGCAATTGGCGGAAGTAGTAGCGGCAGCGATGCCGAAAAAGTTTTATCGCCCTAATTTCCACCCTGCCACGCAGACCTTTCAGGCGCTGCGCATGGCGGTCAATGACGAATTGGGCGAGATTCAGCGCGGATTGGATGCCGCGGTGAATTTATTGACAAGCGGCGGTGTGCTGGCGGTTATCAGTTTTCACGGCGGCGAGGATGCGTTGGTCAAACGCTTTATTCGCGCGCAGGAAGGCGAGGCTTTGCCGGCGGAAATACCGAGCGATAGGGGGCGGGTCAATCAGGTTTTAGCCTTGATTAACCCTGTGATTAAGCCGTCGGCAAAGGATGTGGCGGCAAATCCGAGATGTAGAAGTGCGCGCTTAAGGAAGGCGGTAAAATTATGAAATGGTTGGCATTGATTTTTGCAGGATTATTATGCGGCGTGGCGCTTAATGGTGTGCGTACGGCGGTTTTCGCGCAGGAACATAATTCTTTGGTGGCTGAGGTGCAGCAATTGAAAAATACCCGCGATCAGCTCAATGCCGATTGGACGCAATTATTGCTGGAGCAAAAAACTTTGGCGAATGACCATATGGTGGAGCAGGCGATTGCCAACGGTTTGAATCTGCATGTGCCGGAAGCTAAGCAAGTAGTGTATTTGCAATAGTCATGAGCAGCAAGGCAAGACGATATGGAGAAAACCGCCGCCTAAGCTTTGTCTTAGGCATTTTGGTTTTAGCGGCACTGGGAATTGCCGCTAAACAGGTGTATTTGCAGACCATTCAAAGCACAGAGTTAATTGAATCGGCAAATAAGCGTACACTGCGGGCGGTCTATGAGAGCGCTTCGCGAGGCATTATTTTAGACCGCGAAGGCGAGCCTTTGGCGGTGAGTTCGCCCGTGAGTTCGATTGTTGCCAATCCCAGACAGATGATGAGCACTTTGAAGGGCGATTTTCAGCGTTTGCTGGCGCAGTGCCGCGAAAATGCGCAGAGCGATGCGCAATGTTTGAGCGTTTTGGACAGCAATTTCAGCGAGGATTTGCGCGAATTACGATACCGTAAGACGCGTTTGCAGCCTTTGGCGGACGTGCTGGCGATGGATGTGGTGGACTTGATTGACCGCGTGGAAGAACGTTCCGTACGCGGTTTTTATTATCTTAAGCGGCAGGTGCCGCCTGCGCAAAGCGAAGCGGTCATGGCGCTGGGCTTGCCGGGAATTAGTAAGGAAGACAGTTTCCAGCGTTTTTATCCTGACGGCGAATTGACAGGGCAGATTGTCGGTTTCACGGATGTGGATGATAAAGGTCTGGAAGGCATCGAGCGGCAATATGATGATTGGCTGTCGGGGCAGAAGGGCAAAATGCTGGTCTTGGTCAATGCCAGACGCAATCCTTTGAGCGTGGTGCGCGAAGAGGTTGCCACGGCGCAGGGGCAGAATTTGCAACTCTCGATTGATAAGCGGATTCAGTATTTGATGCGGCGCGAATTATTGGGCGTGATGGAAAGCTATCGCGCTTTATCGGCTTCGGCGGTCATGGTGGACGTGCAGAGTGGCGAGATTTTGGGCATGGTTTCTTTGCCGGACGGCAATCCGAACAATTCTGCCGAACGTATTCCTGAATTGATGAAAAATCATGTGATTACGGATGTATTTGAACCGGGTTCGACGATTAAGCCGATTGCGGTGGCGGCGGCGATGCAGGCCGGCGTGATTAGCGCCAAAACGCAATTTCCCAGCGGTACGGTGCGCATTGGCGCAAATACGGTGCGCGATACCCACAGCTACGGTTCATTAGATACCACGGGCGTGATTCGCAAATCCTCGAATGTGGGCATGGCAATTATGAGTCAAAAATTGCCGCGCGGACAGTATTTTGATTTCTTGGGCAATATGGGATTCGGACAATTGTCGGGCTTGAATTTCCCCGGCGAGCAGCGCGGCTATTTGCCGCTGGACCAAAAATTAGGCGATTTTAGCTATGCCACGACCTTTTTCGGCTACGGTATTTCCACTACCGCTCTGCAAATCGCCTATGCTTACGCGACGATAGGCAATAACGGCGTGAAAGTGCCACTAACTTTGACCAAGCGCAATACGGCGGAAGCGGGGGTGCAAGTCATCAAGCCGGAAGTGGCGCGGCAGGTGCTGGCGATGATGCAGACCGTGGTGGAAAAAGGCGGCACGGGTACGCGTGCGGCAATGGAAAGCTATACCTCCGCCGGCAAAACCGGCACCTCGCATAAAGTCGGCAAACGCGGCTATATGAAAGATAAATACCGCGCTTTGTTTGCGGGACTGGCGCCGGCTAAAAATCCGCGTATCGCCTTGGTGATTGTGGTGGACGAGCCGCAGGGCGAATATTACGGCGGTTTGGTTGCCGCGCCTTCCTTTGCCAAAATTGCGGAAAGTTCGCTCAAATTATTAGGCGTGTTGCCGGATAACATCGGCAAGAGCAGTGAGGTTGAATTGGCGGTGGATAAAGCCGTGTTTGAAGACAATGATTTAGCGGGGGTATCCGCCTTTGAAACTGAGTAAATTTTTAGCCGCTATCGGGCAAGACTGCGCGCAGGAAGCGGATGTGCAGGCGATTAGCAATGATAACCGCCAATTGGATAAACGCACATGGTGGCTGGCGGCGCGCGGCGTGCATGGACATGCTTTGGATTATTATCGGCCTGCGCAAGATTGCGCGGGCATTTTCTATGAACCGCCCTATGACAATCCGCCGCCTCATGCGATTGCGGTGCCGGATTTGGCGCAGAAAATCGGCGTTTTGGCGGATGCTTTTTATGATTATCCTTCCCGACAAATGCGCCTTATCGGCGTGACGGGAACGGACGGCAAATCTTCTTTGGTACATTTTCTGGCGCAGGCTTTGGATGCGGCGATGATCGGCACGATTGGTTACGGTCATTTGGCGGCATTGCAAAAGGCTTCGCATACCACGCCGGATGCGCTGCGCGTGCAGCAATTATTGCGGCAGTTTGCCGACGAAGGGCGGCAATGTGCGGCAATGGAAGTCTCTTCTCATGCCTTGGTGCAGGGCAGGGTGGCGGCGGTGCGCTTCGATACGGCGGTATTTAGCAATTTAAGCCGCGATCATCTGGATTATCATCAGGATATGGAAGACTATTTTCTGGCAAAAGCGCAATTGTTCGCGCGCCCGATTCGCCATGCCCTGATTAATACCGATGATGCTTACGGACGGCGTCTGATAGAAGAAGGGCGCATTCATCCGCAAGCGGAGATTTGGTCGCTCAGCGCCGGAGGCAGACCTTTGCCCGCCGCCCATCATGAATTAAGCGCGCAGGACTTGCGGCTCAATGCCGAGGGTCTGGCGTTTACCCTGCATTACAAAGGGCAGAGCCAAGCGGTACAAAGCCGTCTGCTGGCGCGTTTTAATGTGGCGAATTTACTCAATGTCGCCGCCTGCCTGCTCAGCGGCGGTCAGGATTTGGCACAGACGGCGGCAGTATTGGCGCGTTTGCAGGGCGTACCGGGGCGGGTGGAAAAAATCGATTTGGGCGAAGGCAAGGCGGCGATTGTCGATTATGCGCATACCGCCGGTGCAATTGAAAGCGTGCTGCAAGGCATCCGTCCGCATGTGCAGGGCAGATTATGGCTGATTTTCGGCTGCGGCGGTGACCGCGATGCCGGCAAACGTCCTTTGATGGCGGCGGCGGCGGAGCGTTTTGCCGATACGGTTATCGTTACCGACGACAATCCGCGCAGCGAAGATCCGCAGGCGATTATCGCCGATATCATGCAGGGTTTTGAGGTGCTAGAAAAAGTGCAAATCATACAGCCGCGCGAGGCGGCAATTAGGGCGGCATTGGAGCAGTTGCAGGCAGGCGATACCTTGCTGATTGCCGGCAAAGGGCATGAAAACTATCAAATTATCGGCACAACCGTATATGAATATTCCGATCAGGCGGTGATTAGGGCATGGAAAACAAAATGATATTGAGCAGCGCCGAAGTCTGCGCCATTACCGGCGGCAGCCTGATAGGCAATAGCGACTGGCTGTGTCAAGCGGTCTCGACGGATACGCGCAGCTTACAGGCGGGCGATGTGTTTGTGGCTTTGCGCGGCGCCAATTTTACGGGAGAAGATTTCTTGGCGGCGGCGGCAACAGCAGGCGCCGCAGCGGCAATCGTGCAAGAAGCGCATCCGATCGATATACCGCAAATTGTGGTCAAAGACAGTTTGCAAGCCCTGAAAGACTTGGCAGCGGCGCGGCGCGCGGGCAGTCGGGCGACCTTTATTGCCCTGACGGGCAGCAACGGCAAAACCAGCACCAAAGAAATGCTGGCGCGCATTTTGGCGCAGCGGGGCAAAACCTTAGCGACCTTGGGCAATTTGAATAATGACATCGGCGTACCGCTGACTTTATTGCGTCTGCAAGGCGACGAAGATTTTGCCGTGATTGAAATGGGGGCGAATCATATCGGCGAAATCCGCCAATTGGTTGAGATTGCCCGTCCCGATATCGCTTTGATTACCAATGTGGCGGCGGCGCATTTGCAGGGTTTTGGCTCTCTGGAGGGCGTGGCGGAGGCCAAAAGCGAAATATACCGCTACAGTGAGGCGGCTTTGGTCGTCAATGCGGATTTGCCTTGGGCGGCGCAATGGCGGCAGGCATTTGCCGACAGACGCATAAAAACCTTTTCATTAACAGGGAATGGCGATATTATCGCGCCTTTTGTCGCACCTGACGGCAGCCGTTTTAGCCTTTCTGTTGCGGGCGAGACGGCGGAAATCGCATGGCAATTGCGCGGTCGGCACAATGTGGCGAATGCTTTGGCGGCTTGTGCCGCAGCGCATTCGGCGGGCTTATCGCTGAGCGATATGGCGCAGGCGCTGAACGGCTTGGTCTTGCAGCAGTCGCGTTTAAGCGCCTTTCGCTGCGGGCGGCATGTGATTTATGACGACACCTATAATGCCAATCCCGCTTCTTTCCAAGCGGGGATTGATGTGATTGCCGCCGCACCCAATGCCTTGGTGATTGCCGGCGCAATGGGCGAACTGGGCGCAGAAAGCGAGGCTTTGCATCGTGAGGTGGCGGAATATGCGCGCGCCAAAGGGGTTGCACATTTTTGGAGCTTGAATGCGCCGGCCTACGGCGTGCAGGATTTTTCCTCTCTGGAGGCATTGGCGGCGGCGTTTAGGACGGCTTTGGCGGAAGAAGAAGTGCTGACGGTATTGGTAAAAGGCTCGCGCAGCGCGCAAATGGAGCGTTTGTTTGCGGCGGCGCAGTTAGAAGATTATAGAAAAGGATAATATTATGCTTTACGCACTCGCCGAATGGCTGAATAATTATTTTACGCCTTTTAATGCATTTACTTATTTGACTTCGCGGATTATTTTGGGCGCGCTGACGGCGCTTCTGCTTTCAATTTTTTTAGGCGGCAAGATGATTGTGTGGCTGAAAAAAATGCAGATGGGGCAGTTTGTGCGTGATGACGGGCCGCAGACGCATTTGAAGAAAAGCGGTGTGCCGACCATAGGCGGTGCCTTGGTCATTTTCTCGATTGTGGTTTCGATGCTGCTGTGGGCGGATTTACAGGTGGCTTATACTTGGATTACCTTGTTTGTGCTGATCAGTTTTGGCACGGTAGGCTGGTTGGATGATTACCGCAAAGTGAAAAAGAAAAATAGCAAGGGTCTGAGTGCGAAAGAAAAATATCTGTTTTTATCGGCAGTAGCCCTGCTTACCGCGCTGTGCTTGTTTTGGCTGGCGAAACGCCCGATTGAAACGGCTTTGATTGTGCCCTTTTTTAAAAATGTGGAATGGCAGATGGGCTGGCTGTTTGTGCCTTTTGTCTATTTTGTGCTGACGGGCTCGAGTAATGCCGTCAATCTGACCGACGGACTGGACGGCTTGGCGATTATGCCGGTGGTATTGGTGGCGGCGGCTTTATGCGTTTTCGCTTATTTGTCGGGCAGTCCGGCTTTTGCCAATTATCTGCATATTCCCGCCATTCCCGGCGCCGGCGAGGCGGCGGTATTTTGCGCGGCGATTGCTGGCGGTGGCTTGGGCTTTTTATGGTACAACGCCCATCCTGCGCAAGTTTTTATGGGCGATGTCGGCTCTTTAGCTTTGGGCGCGGCTTTGGGCGTGGTCGCCGTGATTGTGCGTCAAGAATTGGTGTTTGCCGTGATGGGCGGCATATTTGTGGCGGAAGCCTTGTCGGTCATTATTCAGGTCTCGGTGTATAAGCGCACGAAAAAACGC
The DNA here is from genome assembly GCF_056855035.1 of Suttonella sp. Taxonomy (NCBI): domain Bacteria; kingdom Pseudomonadati; phylum Pseudomonadota; class Gammaproteobacteria; order Cardiobacteriales; family Cardiobacteriaceae; genus Suttonella; species Suttonella sp. Next base: position 21,275 of record NZ_JBXGGR010000005.1, on the reverse strand, counting down.
GTATTCCGCATGGCACCTTTGCACCATCATTTTGAATTGAAGGGGTGGCCGGAGTCGCGTGTGGTGATTCGTTTTTGGATTATTACGGTGATTTTGGTCTTAATCGGTTTATCAACTTTGAAGTTCCGCTAATGATGATGCAGGAAAAATTAGCCGCTTTGCGTTTGCCCGAACCGATTGCGGTCGTGGGGATGGGCGTTTCGGGCAAGAGCGCTTTTCGGTATTTGCAGGCGGCAGGCTATCAGGTGCAGGCCTTTGACGGCAAAGCCCAAGGCGAGATTTTGCCCTTATGCTTGGATGATGCGGCGCAATTCGCCGCTTTTGCTACGTTAATCGTCAGTCCGGGGATTGACCGCCGCACAGCAGCGATTGCTTCTGCTGGAGGCGAGGTTATCAATGATGTCGAGCTGTTTGCACGTTTGGCGGAAAAGCCTGTCTTGGCAGTAACCGGTTCAAACGGCAAATCGACGGTGGTCTCGATGTTGGCGGAAACCTTGAGCGCTTTAGGGCAGCGTGTGCGCCTATGCGGCAATATCGGTCGTCCTGTTTTGGAGGCTTTGTTCGACGCACCTGAAGAAACCGATTGCTATGTGGTGGAATTATCCAGCTATCAATTAGAAGTCTGCCCTTCTTTGCAGATTGCGGTGGGCGCAATTGTCAATATTACGCCCGATCATCTCGACCGCTACGACAGTTTTGCCGATTATGCGCAGGCAAAAGCCAATTTGGCGCGCCAATCGGCGGTCTGCGTGCTCAATGCCGATGATGCGCAATGCGCGGCATTGGCGGATTTGGCGGCACAAACACTGTTTTACGGCAAGGGGCAGGCGGCCTGTGTGCAAGATGACGCCCTATGGCTGGACGGCGAAAAAGTTTTGGATACCCGCCAATTAAGTGTTTACGGTGCGCATAATGCCGCCAATGCTTTGGTCGCTTTGCTGATGCTGCGCGCTTTCAGCGCAGATATGGTAGAGGCTGCCGCGGCTTTATGCCTGTTTAAAGGTTTGCCGCATCGCATGGTTTTGGTCGGCGAATATGGGGGCGTGCGCTATCTGAACGATTCCAAGGCGACCAATATCGGCGCTACCGCTGCCGCCTTGGCGGGCATCAGCGCCCCGATATATCTGATTGCTGGCGGCGTGGGCAAAAATCAGGATTTTAAAGACTTGGCGCAGGTAATTTTGCAATCCAGCGTAAAAAAAGTCTTGCTTATCGGGGTGGATAACCGCGATATGCAGGCGGCATTGCAGGCGGGCGGCATCGATTATGTCGATTGCGGCGAGATGCATCATGCGGTGCAATATGCCAAGCAGGCGGCGCAAGCCGGAGATTGGGTGCTGCTTTCGCCGGCAACGGCGAGTTTCGACCAGTTCAGCGGCTATGATGCGCGCGGTTCTTGCTTTGCCTATGAGGTGCAAAACCAATGCCGGTAAATTCGCTGCGCCTGTTTAATCCTGTGGCGGATTTTCACGCCCAGCAAGACCAAAATACCAATCGCTGGCAGGGCTTGGCTTTTCCGGATATTTGGCTCTTGTTTGCGATTATGTGCCTGATGTGCATCGGCATGGTCATGGTAACTTCCGCTTCCGCGCCTTTAGCGGCGGCGCAGGGCAAAGAGAGCGTTCATTATGCGCTGCGCCAAGCGGTTTATTATGGCTTGGGTCTGTTTATGCTGGTGGCGATGTTGCGCATTGAAAGCGAGAAGCTGCGCCGCAGAAGTCATCTGATTATCGTCTGTTGTTTTATCTTATTGATTGCGGTGCTGATTCCGGGGGTTGGGCGGCAAGTCAACGGCGCGCAACGCTGGATTAATTTAGGCATCTTCAATTTGCAGGCAGGGGAAGTGATGAAGCTGGGGGCGATTATTTTTGCCGCCGCGTTTTTTCATCAGCACCGCGTGAGCTTGCGCCATTCTTTTTGGAAGATTTCACAGGTCATGATCTTTTTAGGCGTAACGGCAGGCTTATTGCTGGCAGAGCCCGATTTCGGCACGACGGTCGTAGTCGGGGCGACGGTGCTGATTATGCTGTATTTGGCAGGGGCGAATCTTTGGTATTTGGCGCTGTACGGCTTAAGCGCATTGCTCTTAGGTGTAGCAGCGATTGTCATTGAGCCTTATCGTTTGCAGCGCATCACTTCTTTCTTAAAGCCCTTTGATTTCGCCGATGACGAGGGCTATCAATTGGTACATTCTTTGATTGCCATCGGTCGTGGCGAGATTGAGGGCGTGGGCTTGGGCGAGAGTATTTTCAAACATCAGTTCGTGCCTGAAGCACATACCGATTTCATTTTTGCGATTATCAGCGAGGAATTCGGGCTTATCGGCGCATTATTGGTCATGGGATTGTTTGCGCTCTTGACTTGGCGCGCTTTTGCCGCGGCGGTGCTGGCGCATCGAGTGCGCAAAAATTTCGCCAGCTTGCTGGCTTGCGGTATCGGCACATGGCTGGGTATTCAGAGTTTGATTAATTTCGGCGTGGTTAACGGCAGTTTGCCGACTAAGGGTTTGACCTTGCCGCTGATTAGCTACGGCGGCAGTTCGGTCATCATTACCTGCATGGCATTAGGGATTTTACTGCGCATTGACGCGGAGTCGCGCTTTGTGGCAAAACGCGAGGGGAAAATATGACAGAGTGGACAGGAAAAACGGTGCTGATGATGGCGGGCGGTACGGGCGGACACGTCTATCCCGCTTTGGCGGTGGCGCAGGCTTTGGCGGCACGCGGCGCAGAGATTCATTGGCTGGGCAATGCCGACGGTTTCGAGGCGGCGAAAGTCACGCAAGCCGGCTTTATTTTACATGATATTCAAGTCAAGGCTTTGCGTGGCAAAGGCTTGATTGGTTGGCTGAAAGCGCCTTTTATGATTTATGCGGCGCTTAAGCGCGCTAAAGCGGTCATGCGACGTTTGCGTCCGGCAGTCGTTATCGGCATGGGCGGTTTTGTCTCGGGGCCGGGGGGCTTGGCGGCAAAACAGCTGCGCATTCCTTTGGTGATTCATGAGCAGAATGCCGTCATGGGCATGGCGAATACATGGCTGGCGAAATGGGCAGATAAGGTCTTGTTAGCCGATAAGCGCGCGGCGGATAAACTGCCTGCCGGAAAGAATTTTGTGGAAACCGGTAATCCGGTGCGTACCGATATCGCCGCCTTGGAAGCGCCTGAAAAACGCTATGCCCAGCATTACGGCAAAATCCGTCTGCTGGTTTTGGGCGGCAGTCAGGGGGCAAAAGCATTAAACGAATTATTGCCGCAGGCTTTGGCATTGATTCCTGAAGACAGCCGTCCGCGCGTGACTCATCAAGTCGGCAGCAAATGGCTAGAAGCTAGCGAGGCTTTGTATGCGCAATCGGGCGTGAAAGCTAACGTCTTGTCTTTTATTGAAGATATGGCGCAGGCTTATGCCGAAGCGGATTGGGTCTTGGCGCGTTCGGGCGCGGCGACGGTGGCGGAGATTGCCACGGTCGGCATTGCCGCCGTATTCGTGCCTTTCCCGCATGCCGTTGATGACCATCAAAGCGCCAATGCACAGACTTTGGCGGCGCTTGGAGCAGCCGAGATTGTGCAGCAGAGCAATCTCGATGCGCAGAAATTAGCCGCCTTGATTCAGGCGCGCGATTTGCGTGAGGATTTGGCGGCGCAGGCGGCGCTTGCGCGGCAAGTAAGTCATGCGCAGGCTTTGGATAAGATTTTGCACAATATTGAGGAAGTACTGCGATGAAAGCAGCAGATATTCATTTCGGGCGCATCGAGCGCCGTCAGATGCGCCGCGTACAAAACATCTTTTTTGTCGGTATCGGCGGCGTGGGCATGAGCGCGATTGCCGAGGTATTGATTAATTTAGGCTATCAAATCAGCGGTTCGGACCAAAAAGCATCCGCGATTAGCGAAAAATTGGCGGCGCAAGGGGCTAAGATTTTCTACGGGCATCATGCCGATAATGTCGAAGGGGCGCATGTGGTGGTTACCTCTTCCGCCATCGCCAAAGACAATCCCGAGGTGCTGCGCGCACGCGAATTGGGCATTTCCGTGATTCGGCGGGCGGAAATGTTATCGGAAATCATGCGCTTCCGCTTCGGAATTGCCATTGCCGGCACGCATGGCAAAACCACGACTACCAGCCTGACCGCCAGTATTTTGACCGATGCCGGCTTAGACCCGACCTTTATTATCGGCGGCGTGCTGACGGCGGCAGGAAGCAATGCGCGTTTGGGTGAGGGGCAGTATTTGGTCGCCGAAGCCGATGAATCCGATACTTCGTTTTGGCTGCTGCAACCGATGATTTCGATTGTAACCAATATCGATGCCGATCATTTGGAGAATTATGAGCACAGTTACGAGGTGTTGAAAGCAGGTTTTGTGCGCTTTTTGCATAATCTGCCTTTTTACGGCTTGGCGGTTTTGTGTATTGACGACCCCGGCGTGCGCGCGATTTTGCCGGAGGTAGCACGCCCGATGCGCACTTACGGCATTTCCAAAGATGCGGACGTGCGCGCCGTTAATGTGCGTCAGGAAGGGATGCAGATGCGCTTTGACGTGATTGACGATGCGAGCAATACCACCTTCCCCGTGACTTTGAATATGCCGGGCAAACATAATGTGCTTAATGCCTTGGCGGCGATTATTGTCGGCGAGGAATTGGGGCTGGATCGCGAGGCGATTATCAGCGGTTTGGCGGCGTTTCGCGGCGTAGGGCGGCGTTTTACCCATCACGGTCGCCTGAAACATGCGCGCGGCGAAGCGGATATTTTTGAAGATTACGGGCATCATCCCAATGAGATTAAGGCCGTTTTGGCGGCGGCACAGGAGGGCTTCGCAGGGCGGCGGATTGTGCCGGTCTTCCAGCCGCACCGTTTTACCCGCACCCGCGATTTGCTCGATGATTTCGCCGAAGTCTTGAGCGAGTGCGAAGTTTTGGTGCTGACCGATGTCTATAGCGCCGGCGAAGCGCCGATTGCAGGGGCGGATACCAAAGCCCTCAGCCGCGCCATTCGCGCGCACGGACGCGTCGAGCCGATTGTGATTGCCGATAAAAACGACATCACAGCCTATTTGCGCGAGCATTTGCTGCAAGATGAGGATGTGGTGATTTTCTTAGGCGCGGGCGATATCGGACGCTTGGCAAAAGAGATTGTGGCGGAGGAAGCATGAAGCAGTTTGGCAAGGTTGCCGTCTTATGTGGCGGCGATTCCGCAGAACGCGAAGTCTCTTTAATCAGCGGACAGGCGGTGTATGAAGCCTTGTGCCGCCAAGGCATTGATGCGCATTTGGTGGATAGTCGAGACCGTCAGGCGGTGCTGAATTTAGGCAATCAGGGCTTTGACCGCGCTTTTGTGATGCTGCACGGTCGCGGCGGCGAAGACGGACAAATTCAGGGCGTCTTGCAATGGCTGGGCATTCCTTATACCGGCAGCGGCGTGATGGCTTGCGCCTTGGCGATGGATAAAATCATGACCAAGCAAGTCTGGGCGAGCTACCGTTTGCCGGTGCTGAAAGACTATGTTTTGCAGGGCAATGAAAGCTATGATGAAATCTGCGCTTTGCTCAAGGCGCGGGATTTTGCCGTCAAGCCTGCTTTGGAAGGCTCCAGCGTCGGGATTAGCCGCGTGCGCAATGCCAGCGAATGGCAGGCTGCCTTAAGCCATGCCAAAGTCGGCGAGCAGAAAGTGATGGTTGAGCCTTGGGTGGAAGGACGAGAATTGACCTGTGCGGTCGTGGATAATCAAGTCCTGCCCTTAATTGAGATTATTACCGGCAAAACGGATGATTTCTATGATTTTCATGCTAAATACCAAGCCGAGGATACCCATTATCTCTGCCCCGCGCCCTTAGATGCGGACTTAAGCGCGGAAATCGCCGCGCTGACCGCCAAGGCTTTTGCGGTGCTGGATGCCCGCGCTTGGGGGCGGGTGGATATTATGTTAGACCAAGAAAACCGTCCTTGGCTCTTGGAAATCAATTTAGCCCCCGGCATGACCTCGCATTCTTTGGTGCCGCAGGCGGCGGCACAAGCGGGCATGGATTTTGACGCCTTAGTGCTGCGCGTTTTGGCGCAAACTTTAGAGAGTCCTGCATGATTGCCAATCAGCGCCCCAAACGGAGAACTTCCGTCGGTTCTTTGACGCAGGATAAGCGCAAGCGTTCTGTGCTGGGCTTTTTAGCCAGTTTGCTGCTGACGCTGTTTTTGTTGCTGGTCATCGGATTATGCTCTTGGCTTTTGTACCAACGTTTAACTCAAGATGCCTTTTTGCCGCTTAAACGCGTGGTTTTGCTGCGTCCTTTGATCTATGCCGACGGCAATCAGCTGACGGAAAAAGTGCAACATTTCGGGCGCAACGATTTATTGCAAATCGATGTGAGCTTGCTGGCGGCGGAATTGCGCAAGCAAGATTGGGTCAAATCCATTGTGGTCAGCAAAGAATGGCCGGACGCGCTGCGTATTGATGTGCAGGAACGCGTGCCGCTGCTGCGCTGGGGCGACAGGCATTTTTTGGATAATGAGGCGGCGATTTTCGCTTTGCCGGAATCGCCTGCTTTGGCGATGCTTTTTCCTGTGCACGGACCGCAGGGCAGCGAGGCGCAGGTCTTGGATATGTATCTGCATCTGAATCCTTGGCTGAACGCACAAGGCTTGCCGCTGCGGCGTTTGCTTTTAGATGAGCGCCATGTCTGGCATCTGTATTTGGCCAACGGCATCGAAGTGATTTTAGGACGCGAAGAATTAAATAAACGACTGAAAAAATTAGTGGTAATTAAAGAGAAAATGTTAAATCGCTACGGGCAGTATATTTCTACCTTAGATTTGCGTTATGCAGACGGCTTTTCCGTGCGTTGGAAGGCGGGGGTCAGTCCTGTGAGCGAGAAGGCAAAAAACGAGAAGGCTGGAAAATGAGTGCAATAGAAAATATTCAAGCCGTCATCGATATTGGTAGTTCGCGTTTGCGCGTATTGATTGCGCAAAGCAATGCGGAAGGAAAATTCGGCGTCTTAGGCTGCGGCGTGGTCAATGCCGAAGCGGTAAAAGCCGGTGTGATTAAAGATATTGCCGCCGCAAAACAGGCATTGCATTACGCCATTGAAGAAGCCGAACGCCAATCCGGCTATGAAATCCGCAATGTCGATGTGGCAATCGGCGGCGAATACGTCATGGGGCTGAATAGCGAAGCGCAGATTTTCTTTTCCAATCAGCAAGTCGGCAATGCCCATATGCGCGAATTGGTTTTGCAGGCGCGGCATAAAGTCAGCGAGCCGAGCCAGCAAATTCTGCATATCTTGGCGCAGCAATACATTTTAGATGGGCGCTATGAAGTGGCGTATCCCGAATCCATGCCGGCGCGGCAAGTAAATGCCAGTTATCACGTTTTACGCGCCGATCAAACCATGTGTGCGACCATCAAGCGTTGTGTGGAAGCGGCGGGGGTCGGCGTGAATGCTATCGTTTCCAGCGCCTTGGCGTCTTCTTATATGGCGACTACCGCGGAAGAGCGTGAGATGGGCGTGTGTCTCTTGGACATCGGCGCCGGTACCAGCGATTTTATGATTTGGCTCAATGGCGTGCCGATTGCCAGTGGCGGACTGACCATCGGCGGCGAGCAAGTTTCCAGCCATTTGGCAGGCAAATATTCCACCACGCGCCAATATGCGGAAATGCTCAAATGCCAGCAAGGCGCGATGCTGCTGCCGCTGATGAAAACGCAGTTTTTGGAATTACCGCATACGGGGCTGCGCAGCGGACGCAAAATCGAAAGCGCGGATTTTGTTGCCGCTATCCATGAAAGCTATGCGCAATTATTCCAGCATTTTGAAGCCGCTTTGCGCCGACTGGGCATGCGGGAAATCCCGATTCACAGCATCGTGATTACCGGCGGTGCGGCGCAACTGCCCGGGCTGACGCATTATTTAGAAGAAAAATTCGCTTTGCCGGCGCGTTTGGCGAAGCCGTATTTCATTGAAGGACTGGCCGATCATCTGCAATACGATGCAGGCATGACGGGCGTTTTGGGGATTGCCAAACTGCTGTACGAGCCTTTGCCAGACCATGTTTGGGAAATTCAGCCAAAACGCGATATAATCCGCAAGTTAAAACACATTTTTGGAAGAGGTAGCCAATGGGCATAGAATTTGTTGGTCAGGAAGACAGTCGTAGTGAAACAGGTTCGCCGGTGCTTATCCGCGTAATCGGCGTTGGCGGCGGCGGTTGTAATGCCGTCAAGCAAATGACGGATTTCGATTTGGAAGGCGTTGAACTCCTATGCGCAAACACCGATTTGCAGGCATTGAAGAATAATCCGATTAGAACCAAATTGCAGCTGGGCGCGGAAACCACGCGCGGCATGGGCGCCGGTTCGCAGCCGGAAATCGGACGTGCCGCCGCCGAAGAAGACCGAAAACGCATTCGCGATGCCCTAGAAGGGGCGGATATGATTTTCATCGCTGCCGGCATGGGCGGCGGTACCGGCACCGGTGCCGCGCCGGTCATTGCGGAAGTGGCACGCGAATTAGGTATCACGACGCTGGCAATCGTTACCAAACCTTTTGAATTTGAAGGTAAGCAACGCATGCGCATTGCCGAGCAAGGCATCGAAGAGCTGAAAGCGAATGTGGATTGCTTGGTCGTGATTCCGAATGAGCGCATCTCGGAAGTCATGGGCGACGATATGCCGATTACGGATGCCTTCCGCGCCGTGGACGACGTCTTGAAAAACGGCGTGCGCAGCATCGTCTATGTCGTGCAAAAACACGGCATTATCAATATCGACTTTTCTGATGTGAAAAAAATCATGTCGGCGCGCGGCATTGCCATTTTAGGCTCGGGCGAAGCGCAAGGGCCTGACCGCTCCGCCACCGCAACGCATAAAGCCATTTCTTCGCCGCTGTTGGAAAATATCGACATCTCGCGTGCCACCGGTGTGCTGTTTAGCGTATCCGCGCGCCAAGTAACCAACAGAGATTTGAAAACCGTCGGTAAAATTATCGGCGAAAGCCTGCAAAGCCCCGACCCCTTAGTCATTTCAGGTCTATACCAAGACGAAGGCATGCCGGAAGATTTGCTGCGCGTTACCATCTTAGCCACCGGCATCAATGACAAAGAAGATTTTGACAGCGGCAATCTCTTCGGCTTCGGTGCACCGAACAATACGCAAACTATTCCCGCAGCAGAAACGCCGCTTAGCCCTGCGACAGACAATGCGCAAAAAGTCGGGCAAAAAGGTGACGGGCATTTAAGCGGCTTGAATATCCCTTCAATCCTGCGCAGAAAGGCAAAATAATGCTGCGTCAGCGTACCATCAAGCAAGCCATTTCAGGTTCCGGCATCGGCGTGCATAGCGGCAAGCAATGCGATATCTGCCTGCTGCCCGCGCCTGTCGGCACAGGTATCGTCTTTCGCCGTACGGATATCCATCCTACGGCGGAAGTGCCTATTAATGCGCGCGATGTACGCGATACGCAATTATGTACTGCCATGGTTGTAGACGGCGTACGCATCGCGACCGTCGAGCATCTGATGTCCGCCCTTGCCGGCTTGGGCATCGATAATCTCTATATCGAGCTGAACTCGCCCGAAGTACCGATTATGGACGGCAGCGCCGCTCCCTTTATTTATCTCCTGCAACAGGCGGGCATCCGCGAGCAAGACGGGGCGAAACGCTTTATTCGCATCAATGAAAGCATCGAAGTGCGCGAAGGCGATAAATGGGCGCGGCTTTCGCCTTATCAAGGCTACCGCCTAGACTTTACCATTGCTTTTAACCATCCCGTTTTTCGCCACCGCAATGACCATGTGCGCTTGGATTTTTCCACACGCGATTACATCCGCGACATTAGCCGCGCGCGTACTTTTGGCTTTTTGCGCGATATTGAATTCTTGCAAAGCCACGGCTTAGCCTTAGGCGGCAGCTTAGACAATGCGGTTGTGGTGGATGAATTTCGCATTATGAACGAGCAGGGGCTGCGTTTTGACGATGAATTCGTGCGCCATAAACTGCTTGATGCCGTCGGCGATTTATACATGCTCGGCGCGCCGCTTTTGGCTTGGTATCAGGGCTACAAATCAGGGCATGATTTAAACAACAAACTCTGCCTTGCGGTACTTGAAGCACAGGGCGCTTGGGAATGGACGGGATTGGATCCCAATCAGCAACATAGCTTGGATTACGGCTACGGCAAACAGGATTTCTTGGCTTACGCCTAGGGGCTGATGCCAATTTGGCTGCATCATTTTGATTTTTAGGTAAAATCCAGTTTTCTTGAGAGTTAATTAACCTTTTGATTTCAAATTAAAATTCACTCAATTGTCATCAGCCCCTAGCGGGCAGCATTCTTAATATCATAAGAATGGCATCATCGTTTGAGTCGGCAAATACAGCATTCTCATTTCTTCTAATTCATTTTATGCTCTGCGTTTAGCAGTTTGAAAAACATCATCTTCCTGATTCTTAGTATGACTTTCATTGTGATTTTCTTGATGGACAAAGAGTTTTTTTGCCAGACTTTCGCGTTCCTCGCTGTGGAAGCGTTGCCGCCATGCGTACATAACGGTATTACGCAGATGGTTTTGTGCATCTTCGAATTGTGAAATGATGCCTAATGAGGAGGCTATCGCCGCTTCGCGCAGATGATTGCTCAATTGTGTGAGAATAGGGTTGTTTTCAACAGTGTCGGCAATATCATTAGCCATAATGACATTTTTGCCTTGATAAAGGCGTTGGGTATTGATAAAAGCCAGCATTTGATACATGACGTCAGCGAGGGCGAAAAATTTTTCCTGCAAATCTTGCTGCTGCGCCTGGAGATGTTGATATTGCGCTGCTAAGGTTTGATAATGCTGCATAAGCGCTTGCGCAGAAAGCGCATTCTCTTGCGGTCTTTGTTCTGCAGCGGTAATCTGCACTTCTTCAACGTCTTCATCTAAAATATTTTTGAATACTAATGGGTTAAAGTCATTATTATCCATAGTTTTCCTCAGCAGTATTTATTAAAAGATTGAAATTTTTTGTGAATAGTACGGTTAGTTTTTATCTTTGGCAAGACTTTGGGCAATGGCGATGCTAAGCGCTTCCAAGGCTTTTTGGTAGGTCTTTGCCAGCGTATTGCCGGCGGTATTTTCCAAGGGATATGCGCGATTGAATTGATGTAGCGCCAATCTGTTGCCGTCTTTATCATGGATTTGCCATGTAGCGGCAGCTTGGAAGACATGATTTTCGGCATAGCCGATCATTTCTATGATGCTGATATCGATGATGCGTTCGGGGAGAATATTTTGCGCCAGCGGATAGCTGTAGAATTCTTGGCTGTTCAGCCGTTTACTGATGTGAAGAGTAAGTAGGCGCTTGATATTGTCTTCGGGATAATCTACCCAGCGGCGGTTGGGGTCGCGGTTGACGCTGCCGTCGGTATTGAAGAAGAGGATATAGCGGTTGGTCAAATAATCGGGGATAGTGACGTAGCGCATGGCGTAAATGCGTTGGTCGGCAATCGGGCTGATGATTTCGCTTGGCTCGGGCGGCACAACCGGCAGAAGGTAGTAGGTGGTGCTTTTTTTGGCGCAGGCGCTGAGAATGAGCATGGCACCGCACAGCAGAAAGGCTTTAATGGGCATATTAATCTCCGAAAATCAGTGAATTAGGCTTGGCATCGATTTGCAGCATGACGCGGTCAATGCTTTTGGCGGTTTTTTCCAAGGCTTGCATGGTTTGGTTGAGCGTAAAGTAGAGGTTGGAGCTTGGGCTGATGCCGTAAAGAGTTTGCTCTAATTGTTTGCTTACACCGGCAATTTGGCTGTTGAGTCCGCGCAGCAAGGTGTTGGCGCTTTGGCTGGTGCTTTGCACGGAAGCGAGCGTTTGCTCGAATTGGGCGAGGGTGCTGTTAATCGAGCCGGCAAGCTGCTGTACTTCTTTTTGCGAGATGGCGTCATGGATTGCGCCCATTGTGCTGTTTGCTTTGGCAAAGAGGCTGTCAAAGGGCAGTTTTTTAACGCGTTCGACAATGATGCCGATGTCTTCGGTAATTTTATTTAGACCGGTGTTTTTAGTCGGCATGATGCTGTAGGCGCTATAGCTGTCTTTGGTCAGTTTGCCCTCCGGCTCTTTGTGGTACATACTCAGACGGACGAATTTTGTCCCAGTGATGAGATTGGCGGATTCCAGACTGGCTTTAAGTCCTTTGCTGACAAGGTTGTCAAAAATGGCGGCATCTGCTTCCAGATTCTCAAAGGCCTCTTCGCCATTAACGCGGGTGATGCGTTCCGGCTCGACTTCAATCAATACGGGCATCACGGCTTGTTCTTTTTTCTCGTCGTAAATGAGGCGGATGTCGATGACTTGACCGATTTCAATGCCGTCGAATTCTACGCGTGCGCCGGCTTTCAGTCCGCGCAGGCTGTCGCTGAAATATAAGACGTAGTATTGTTTTTGATAGTTAATCGATTGGTAGATGTCTTTTTCATTGTCATAGAGCGTGAATAGGGTGTCTTCATCCAGATGTTTTTCTTCCTGATTAAGGCTCATCGGGGTGGAGAAGGTAATGCCGCCTAGGGCAAGAGTCTCAAGGGATTCCATTGAGATTTCCGCGCCATTAGGTCCGATGGCAAAGTTTACGCCGCTAATGTTCCAAAATTTGGTATTGCTGTTGATGAGTTGGTTATAGGGGCGGTTGATAAAGGCTTCAACATAGATGCGGTCGAATTCGTCATTGAATTGGACGGTCTCGATTTGTCCGACTTTGATGCCGCGATAGTAAACCGGAGAACCGCTATACAGGCCTTTGGCGCTATTGGTAACCATGCGTACGCGAATGCCGATATCGCCAGCATCAATTAACGGCGCTCTGTCTAAACCGACAAAGCGGCGGGCCTTTTCTTCTGAAATGCCAGGATCTATGGCGATAAAACTGCCGGAGACGATGGTATCTAAGCCGGTGATGCCGCTAAGGCTGATTTGCGGACGTACGACCCAAAATTTGGCATCTCGGCGCAGTAAGGGCGCAGCATTGCTGGTCATTTGCGCGCTGACGATGACTTTTTTCAAATCTTCGGTAAAGGCAATATTGCTGACGGTGCCGATTTCGACGGCGCGATAGCGGATTTTGGTGCGGTTGGCTTCAATGCCTGCCGCATTTTCTAGCTCGATTTGGATGCTTGGTCCGAGTCGGTTATAGCGTGCATAGGCAAGATATAAGCCTGCTGCCAAAGCAAAGACCGGTAGGAGCCATAAGAAGGAAAAGCGGTTTTGTTTACGTTCTGGTTCTTGCATGATGTCGGTAATTATCCCAAAGAAGTCTGATATCGAAGGTTTCGGTTGCCATCATTGTGAAAACAACGACGCTCGTAAAAGCAAAAATACCTATGCCCGGATTGATTTGCGCCAAGCGTCCGTGAATAAGTGCACCGAGCAGGGCGACGACAAAGACGTCAATCATCGACCAACGTCCGATGAAATGAATGAATTTGTAGAGTTTGGTTTGGAGTTTGGGCGGTCGTTGCGGATGCTGGTGTAAGAGCAAATAAATCAGCACCGCGATTTTGAAAAAAGGGGTGAAAATGCTGGCGGTAAAAATGATGATGGCAATGCCGTAGGAGCCGTGATGCCATAGCAGCACAATGCTGCTGAAAATGGTATCCGCCTGACTGGGGCGGCTGAGATAGCTGGTATAGGTAATAGGCAGTAAATTGGCAGGAAAAAAGAGAAAAATCGAGGTCAGCAAATAGGCCCAAGTGCGACGGATGCTGTCGGGTTTGCGGCTGTGCAGATGCGCATTGCAATGTTCGCAGCGCCGCGCCTGCATTGATACGACCGAGCCGCAGGCAAGACAGTTGATTTTCTCTTGATCGCGCGCGGTCGGGCGATTAGCGGCTGTGTTCTTCATAGGCTTGGAAGATGGCGTCATTCACATCAAAGCGGCTGTCCACCAAGATGGAGCAGAATATCAGAGCGGCAAATGCCCAAAAACCGCTTTCGACTTTCACGCTTGCCATGGTCATGATTTTAACAAGCGTCACCACCACGCCTAAAAGATATACCTCCAACATATTCCAAGGGGAAATATGATGCAGCCAATGCAGGAAACGCCGCGTTAAGCGGTGCATAAATTGAAAACGAAAACTGATAATCACCCATAAAATGGCGCTTAAATAATAAAGCGGCAAGACCATGATAAAGAGCATGACCATCACGCCAAGCATGGGTAAGGCATTATCAAATAAGGATCTGACGCTGGAAAAAACCGATATGGTGGTGATTTCTCCGCGCATACTGAGTGTAATAAAAGGGAAGCTGTTAGCAATAATAAATAAAATCAGCGCGGTGAGTGTAAAAATAAAAGCTTGACGGAAGTCCGCTCGTCCGTCGATTAATCTGGTACCGCAAGCAGTGCAAAGAAGTTTTTCTTGAGCCCTGAGAACTTTCGGACGTTGGTAAAGCGCATCGCAGGCAGGACAGGCAATAAGTTCGCTATGCGGTTTTAAAGAATGGTGTGTCATCAGCAATAAAAATCCAGACACCGCAAGGGTGTCTGGATAGCGTATTTTATATTAATCGTTGCTAGCGATGCCGAGCAAATTCAGCAGGCTGACAAAGATATTGAAGAGGTTGATAAAGAGGTTTAAGGTGGCAAGGATGTAGTTGTCTTCTTCTCCGCGCATAATGCGGCTGGTGTCGAATAAGACATAGCCTGAGAAAATCATCAAGCAAGCACCTGAAATAACAGCGCTTAATGCCGTCATATTAAATAACAAGGCACCGATTGAAGCCAATAAGACAACAATCATGCCGACGAATAAGAAACCGCCTAAGAAATTAAAATTCTTTCCTGTTTTCAACACGTAAGCTGATAAAGCAAAGAAAATGACCGCTGAGCCGACTAGGGCTTTAACAACGACATTGCCTAAACCGTAAGCAACGTAGGTATTGAGAATGTTAGAGAGCGAGAATCCCAAAAAGCCTGTGAAGGCGAAGAGCAGGATAATGCCTAAGCCGTTGTTGCGGTTTGCACTGATACCGAAGGTCAGACCGAAGAAGCCGACAAGGTAGATAAACCAAGGAATGCGCCCGATGCCCATTTTCATGCCGACAAAGGCACAGAAAGCGCTAAAAAGTACGTTTGCCGCCAGTAAAATATAAGTTTGGCGCAAGACTTTGTTGCGCGCTAAGAGCGAGCCTTCCGAGGCGTAATCAATTGTGGTTTGAGTATTGTTAAATTGCATAGATGTTCTCCTGTCATTAAAAACTGAAGGAATTGTAGCGGAGCGCCGCCCTGCTGTAAAGCCGCAGAAATTGACCTTCTTAATTTGTAATCTTTTAGCTTGGAAATTAGTTCTTAATCAGGCTTAAGACGGGGATATCAGGCAGTTTTTGTCGTCCTGCGAGGGCTTCGATTTCAAGCAAAAACGCGGCGCCGACGACTTCGGCTTGCAAGGATTGCAAGAGTTGAATGCAGGCGCCCATCGTGCCACCGGTCGCCAGCACATCGTCAACCATTAAAATGCGCATATCGGCTTTAACGTCGTCGCGATGCACTTCCAAAATATCTTGCCCGTATTCCAAATCATAGACGGCTTGCGCGACAGGGCGCGGCAATTTGCCGGGTTTGCGCAAAGGGATAAAACCGATGCCCAGACGTTGCGCCAAGGCGGAAGCAAAGATGAATCCGCGTGCTTCGGGGCAAGCCAAGACGTCTGGACGGATGCCGTCTTGCAAACAGAATTGCGCCATTTCTTCAATGGCGGCGGAAAATCCCTGCCCGTCCGCCAATAAGGGCGTGATGTCTTTGAATTGAATGCCTGCTTTGGGATAGTCGGGAATGGTGATGACCAAGTCTTGCCAGCTCATGATTGCGCTCCGTAAAAAAGTGTAGTGTAGCAAATTTGGCGCGCTTCGTGGCTTGAAAAAAATCTCTCGGGTCGCCACAATGCCGACTGTTTTTTAAGATTTAAATTATGTTACGTCCGCAAATTTTTCAACGCAGAGAGTCTTTATTGCCGCTTTATGAGCAGAACTATATGTTATTCCGCTTGATTTTACCGGATATGCCGAATGAGAAGGGCTGGTTTGCTTTGGAGTCGCAGGGACGTCCGCCTGTTTATGTGCATCGATTAAGCGCTCAGCCCTATACTAGCGAATGGCTGCTGGGGCATTTTTTTCCTCAACGGCAGCGCCGTTTTTCGCCGGATTATACGATTCGCGTCTATCACGATGCACGCTTGGTAGAGGCTTTACCGCCGATGCAAAAGCCGGTGGGCGAGGTCAGGGCGTATAAATTGGCATTGAACCGCGCTTTGGGAGAATGGCTGGATTATTGTCACCGTCATCGTTACCGCTTGAATGCGGCTGCGGCGACGGCAGATTTACCGCTCTTGGAGGATTTGAAATGAGCGCTTGCTCGCAAGATGCGCCGTGGCGCCTGTTGCTATTATTGCTGTTGTGTGCCGGTTTGCTCTGTTTCGGGGCGGGGATTATGTTGCCGATGATGACGGTTAAAAAGCTGGTGCTGATGAGCAATACTTTTACGGTCTTGGGAGGAATTGGCGAATTACTGGCGGATAAGACCTTCGGCTTGGGCTTGCTCTTATTGTTTTTCAGCCTATTTTTTCCTTTGACGAAATTTTTGCTGATGATGGCTTATGTCTGGCGCTATCCGCAATCGCGCGGTTTATTGGTTCATTGGCATCATTGGCTGACCAAGGCGGCGAAATTTTCGATGCTGGACGTGTTTGTGGTCGCGCAATTGCTGATGATTGTGAAATTGGGTTGGATTGTGGAAGTGGAAATTCACAGCGGTATTTATTGGTTTACTGCGGCGGTCATGATTTCATTGGCGGCGGGTATGCTGATTGACCATAATATTGCCAAGAGAAGCGGCCATGCTGATTGACAGCCATATTCATTTTGATTTTTTCGATGACGAGGAGCGTGCGGCGCAGTGGGCACGCGCTCAGGCGGCAGGAGTGTCGCAATTGATGATTCCGGCGGTGGCGCGCGCGCATTGGGAGAGAATCGCGGCAATTTGCGCAGCGCAGGGCTTTTTGCCGGTCTATGGTTTGCATCCTTTGTATGTGGCGGAGCATCGTCTGGAAGATATTGCCGCTTTAGAGGAGTTTATCCGTCTTCATCCTTGCTACGGCATCGGCGAATGCGGTTTGGATTATTATGTGCCGCTGGATAGAAAGCGGCAAAATTATTATTTTGAAGCGCAAATCGAGATAGCCCTCGCCCATGATTTGCCTTTGATTGTGCATGCGCGCAAATCTTTGGAGACGGTTTTGCAGACCCTGAAACGCTATCCGAAAGTGCGCTTTGTGGTGCATAGTTTTACTGGCTCGGATCAGCAATTGGCGCAATTATTGGATTTGGGCGGCTATATCGGCATCGGCGGCACGGCGACTTATCCGCGCGCCCGGCGTTTGCGCCGCCAATTGGCAGTAGTGCCCGCAGAGCGCTATTTATTGGAAAGCGATGCGCCGGATCAGCCTTTATTCGGCTATCAAGGACAATATAATGAGCCGATGCGCGTGGCGGAGGTGGCGGCGGTATTGGTGCAATTACGCGGCGAATCGCCGGCACAAATCGCTGCGGACAGCAGTCGCAATTTTCAACGATTATTTTTACAGGAGTAACTATGCCGTATTTTCAAGCGAGAACCGATATTTTAATCGGCGAAGCGGCGCGGCGCTTTTTAAGCGAAAAAACGATGATGGTCGCGGGTTTGGGCGGCGTCGGCGGTCAGGCGGCGGAAGCCTTGGCGCGCGCCGGCATCGGACATTTGATTTTATTGGATCACGACAAAGTCTCGCCCTCGAATATCAACCGCCAACTGCTTGCCCTGCACAGCAATATCGGACAATTGAAAACGCAGGCGGCGGCAGCACGTTTAAAAGACATCAATCCCGAAATCCGCCTGACCTTATTGGAGCAATTTTTGCAACCTGACGGCGCAGAGGCACTGTTTGCAGAACATCGCCCCGATTATTTGCTGGACTGCATTGACTCCATCGCCTGCAAGGCGGCAATGGTCAAAGCCGCGCAGGCGCAGAAAATTCCCGTGATTTCCGCTATGGGGGCGGGCAATTGTCTGGATGTCAGCAAAGTCGGCATTGCCAAATTGGAGAAAACCGCGGGTTGTCCTTTGGCACGGGAAATGCGCCGCCATATGAAAGCCTTGCGTGGCAGTTTGCGCTATCCGGTGGTTTATTCCACTGAAGAACGCCGCCAACCTTTACCACATGCGCCGGTCGGCGGCGATAATCCCGGACGCGCACGCGCGGTAAACGGCACGATTTCTTATCTGCCGGGCTTGTTCGGCATGATGATGAGCGGATATGCAATCAATGACTTGCTGCAAAAAAGCGGCTTACTTAGCGATAAATGAGAAAATGCTAAGCCCGGTCTAGCATTTGCCGACCGATTTAGCGTAAACTAGATTAAATTTACAAAAGAAGAGAGGCAGTGATGAATACAAATCCCAATAAAACAGACATTTTGAAGGTCAATGGCAAGGAATATACCTATTATCCGCTTGCCAGCGTAACCTCGTCCGAACATTTGGCAAAATTACCATTTTCTATCAAAATCTTGCTTGAAAATCTGCTGCGAACTACAGACGAAGAAAGCGTAACCACAGATGACGTGATGGCATTAGCCACATGGACGCCGAGCAGCCTTAGTGAAAAAGAAATTTCTTTCAGCCCCAGCCGCGTGATTTTACAGGACTTTACCGGTGTGCCTTGCGTGGTCGATTTGGCGGCGATGCGCGATGCGATGGTCAATTTGGGCGGCGACCCGAATAAAATCAATCCGCAAGTGCCGGTGGATTTGGTTATCGACCATTCCGTGATGGTGGATTATTTCGGTAGCGACGATGCCTTGGAAAAAAATGCCGAACTGGAATTCGAGCGCAACCACGAGCGCTATCAATTCCTGCGTTGGGGGCAAAAAGCCTTTAACCGTTTCCGCGTCGTGCCGCCGGATACCGGCATCGTGCACCAAGTGAATTTGGAATATTTGGCGGAAGTCGTCTTCCAAAATAATGACAGCGGCACAACGCTGGTCTATCCCGACAGCTTGGTCGGCACCGATTCCCACACCACCATGATTAACGGCTTGGGCGTGCTCGGTTGGGGTGTGGGCGGTATTGAAGCCGAAGCCGCCATGCTTGGACAACCGATTACTATGTTAGTGCCTGATGTTGTGGGCTTTGAATTAACCGGCAAATTAAAACCCGGCGTAACCGCCACCGATTTGGTCTTAACCGTTACCCAAATGCTGCGCAAATTAGGCGTGGTGGGCAAATTTGTGGAATTCTTCGGCGACGGCTTGGCGGATTTACCATTGGCGGATCGCGCCACCATTGCCAATATGGCGCCTGAATACGGCGCAACCTGCGGCATCTTCCCGATTGACGACGAAACCTTGAACTATATGCGTCTCTCCGGTCGCAGCGAAGAGTTGATTAACTTAACGCGCGAATACGCCAAAGCACAAGGTATGTGGCGCAATACCGGCGATCGTCCTAGCTATACCGAAACCCTGACCTTAGACATGAGTACCGTTGTGCCCTCGGTTGCAGGTCCGAAACGTCCGCAAGACCGCTTGGATTTGAACCTGCTCAGCCAAAAAGCGCATGAATTTGTACCGCAGGAACGCAAAAGCGCGCAAGTAACTTTAGACGGCGAAACCTTCACTTTGCAAGACGGCGACGTAGTCATCAATGCCATTACCAGCTGCACCAATACTTCCAATCCTTCGGTACTGCTTGCCGCCGGATTAGTTGCGAAAAAGGCGGTAGAAAAAGGGCTGAAACGCAAACCTTGGTGTAAAACCTCCTTAGCCCCCGGCTCGCAAGTCGTTACCGATTATCTCGCCAAATCAGGACTGTTGCCTTATTTAGAGCAAGTCGGCTTCCACGTAGTCGGTTACGGCTGCACCACCTGCATCGGTAACTCGGGACCTTTGCCCGATCCTGTCGGCGACGCCATTGACGCCCATGATTTAACAGTTGCCTCTGTACTCTCCGGAAACCGCAATTTTGAAGGACGTGTCCATGCCAAAGTGAAAATGAACTTCTTGGCATCGCCGCCGTTAGTCGTGGCATATTCCCTGCTCGGTACAGTATTGAAAGACATTACCACCGAAGCCATCGGACAAAACGACAAAGGCGAAGACGTATATTTGAAAGATATCTGGCCGAGCCCCGAAGAAGTGCAGGCGCAATTATCCGCCATTCAGCGCGAGATGTATGTCAGCGGCTATGACGATGTATTCAAAGGTCCGGAAATGTGGCAAAACATCGAAGTCAGCGAATCGCAAATCTATGATTGGGACGACAGCTCGACTTACATTAAAAACCCGCCGTATTTCCAAGGCATGAGCAAAGAAGCCCCCGAAGACCTGCCGCAAATCAAAGGCGCGCGCGTCTTGGCGCGTTTGGGCGACTCGATTACGACCGACCACATTTCACCGGCAGGTTCTTTCAAAGCCGCAACGCCGGCAGGTCAATATCTGGTCGCACGCGGCGTTGAGCCGAAAGACTTCAACTCCTACGGTTCGCGTCGCGGCAATGACGATGTCATGGTGCGCGGTACTTTCGCCAATATCCGCCTGCGCAATGAAATCGCCCCCGGTACGGAAGGCGGCTTTACCACCAATTATCTCAGCGGCGCAGTAGAAACCATCTATGACGCCTCAATGGCTTATCAAGCCGCCGGCGTGCCGCTGATTGTGATTGCCGGTCAGGAATACGGCACTGGCTCTTCACGCGACTGGGCGGCGAAAGGCACAATTTTGCTGGGCGTAAAAGCTGTGATTACCGAGAGCTTCGAACGTATTCACCGCTCCAATCTGGTCGGCATGGGCGTACTGCCTTTGCAATTCAAAGACGGCGACACCCGCGACAGCTTAGGATTGAAAGGCGATGAAACCTTTGATTTCGACACCTTAAACAAAGGTGCGAAAATCTTAGGCGTTACCGCCACTGCCCCTGACGGCAGCGTGAAAAAATTCGAAGTGCGCGTGCGCATCGATACACCGAAAGAATGGGCGTATTACCAACACGGCGGCATTTTGCAATATGTGCTGCGTCAATTGGATAAAAGCGCTTAATTTAGCTATTACACAAACAAAATGCCGCGTAAGCGGCATTTTTAATGCCTTGAATTTACAATCCAAGTGCAAAAAAAGAAGCATTCATAATAGAGTATAATTTTGTTCCCCAACAAAAAAGGACTCTTAAAATGAACGCTTCTTACCGACATCTTACACTTTTAGAGCGAGAAAGCATAATGATTCT
>NZ_JBXGGR010000102.1:0-13216 GCF_056855035.1 Suttonella sp. | reverse complement strand
GCTTCCATAGAGTTGTTCCTTAAGTTCACTCTGATGGCGATAGATTTCCTGACGAAAGATGTTGTACCAATGATTGATGGTATTGCGATTAAAACCGGTCAGCAAAGCGGTTTTTGAGGCTTCAATATCGGCACAAAAGTGTCGAATAATTTTTTTGAGATGATATGTGCTTAATTTACTGTTGTATCTCATTTTTCTAGTCTAACAGAGTGATTCTGCTAGTCTAGAGCCTAAGATACTCAGATTGCTGAGGCAAATTTTTATGGCAAATTGCTAAAGAGATAAAAAATGGTGGGTCGTGAAGGATTCGAACCTTCGACCAATTGGTTAAAAGCCAACTGCTCTACCACTGAGCTAACGACCCCCTAAAAAAGGAGATAATAAAGATGGTGGGTCGTGAAGGATTCGAACCTTCGACCAATTGGTTAAAAGCCAACTGCTCTACCACTGAGCTAACGACCCATCAAAAATGGAAGCGCGAATTATAGCGGAATTTTTCAGCCTTGCAAGCCTTTGCGGCGAAAAATTCCGCAGAATTTTTTAGTTTTCGGTTTTTATACGGGAAAATTTTCCCCGAAATGGTCTTGTGCGCGCAGGAGGTGGCAGATGCTTTGATAATGCGCTTCGTTGGGCGTGATGAGCTGATGGCGAATGGCGCAATCGATGATTGTCAGCGCGGAATTGTATTTGATGGAATGATTGTCTTGGCGCAGCATGGCGATGATTTCAGCCATCGGGTAGCAGAAGAATTCCGCAACTTCACCGTCGCTGTTGCTGGGGATAAAATCCACGGGCAGCCATAGATCGTAGAAAAACATCATATCGGCGCGGATGCCGTTTGCCACTTCATGATAATAGCTGCCCATACCGACGGCGCGGGCTTGCGCGCTGAGGGCGGCGGGAATATTGGCTTCTTCGGCGCATTCTTTCTGCATATTGGCAAAGACGCTGATGCCGTAGGGCAGTCCGCCGGCAGCGATTTGATCCAATTTGTTCGGCGAGGTGGGTTTATCGGCGGCGCGTTTGCCCAGCCACATATAGATGCCGTCCGTTTTCTGCACCAGTCCGTTGACATGCACGCCATAGCCGCGTGCGCCGAAAAGCGGCATGGCGGCACGTTCGACTAAGGCTAGCGGGGGCTGTTGGTAATCGATGGCGATGGGATAAAGCTCGTCGCGCCAGCCTTGCAAAATGCCGTCTTTTTCCATTTGTCGGCAGATATCGGCAAGAAAAGCTGTGTTGGCGGCACAATCGCCTTGGCTTTGCCAATGCAATGCCTCACCTTGGGCGTGTAGATGAAAGCCGTAATCGGCAAGCAGGTTTTTCTGTGTACGGCGGATGAGCCCGACACGCTGTCCGGCGATATATAGGGCTTGATAATCCGCCGCGCACGCGTTATTGGCTGCGCGTAGGCAGTCGATGAGCGCCATGCTTAGACGCCGTCGCTGATGTTGCTGTTGTAATACAGCAGCGGTGCGCGTTCCGGATAGACGGCGCTTTCCTCGACCAAGCCGACGAAGATGTCATGATCGCCTTGTCGGATGATGTTTTGGATATTAATGAGCAAATTGGCTTGGGCTTGCTTGAGCATGGGTAGGGCAAGGGCATTGTTATGATGCAGATGGGCTTCTAAGTGATTGCGGTCGCCGCCGGCAAATTGGTAGGCGAGGGCGGTTTGTCCTGCGGCGAGAATATTCACGCAGACATGCTGCTGCTGACTGAGTTCCGGGTAAATATGCGCTTGATGATCTACACAAAATAAGACCAAAGGCGGATTGAGCGAGAGGGAGGAAAAGGCGCTGACGGTAATACCTTGGATAGGCGCGGCGGCGGTTTTCCATGTGATGACGGTAATGCCGCTGGCGAAGAGGCGCATAGCGGCTTTAAAGGCTTCATTATCAATCATGTGCTTGTCCTTAAGAAAAAAGAGGTATTTTAGCGGAATTCGGCGCAGGGAAAAAATTATCCTTTGTCTGTTATCCGTCGAGACGATTTTATGTTTGACTTGGTTTTTTATTTTAATAATATGAATTTAAATAATATTTTTACAATGGTTTTGTTTGGAAAATAGCATACAATGCTAGGGCGTTTGCACCGGCATGACAGGCTTGCGGCAAATGTTTTCAGCAAAAAATATATAGAGGAGTTTGTATGACAGGTATCGGATTGATTGTGTGTTTTGTCATCGCCATTGCTTTGATGATTTTTATGATTGCCAAATGGCGCGTGCATCCTTTTTTAGCCTTAATGGCGGTGTCGCTAGCTTTGGCTTTGGTGGCGAATCTGCCTTTGGCGAGCATTCCGGGCATTATCGGCGACGGTTTTAGTGCGATTTTCAAAAGCATCGGCATTGTGATTATTTTCGGGGCGATTATCGGCATGGTCTTGGAAAAAACAGGTGCCGCTTTGAAATTGGCCGATATGGTGGTGCGGCGTGTGGGCGAGAAGCGTCCCGAATTGGCGATGTTGCTGATGGGCTGGATTGTGGGTATTCCCGTTTTTTGCGACAGCGGTTTTGTGGTCTTAAATCCTATCCGCGAGGCGATTCGTAAAAAATTACTCGCGCATCCTGCGGCTTTGGCAGTGGCGCTGAGCGCCGGTTTATATGCCGCTCATGTGTTTATTCCGCCGACGCCCGGTCCGATTGCGGCAGCGGCTTCAGTCGGTTTGGAAGGCAATTTGCTGTTAGTAATCGGTGTGGGTATTTTGGTTTCTCTACCGGTCTTATTGGCCAGTTATCTGTTTGCCAAATATATTAGCAAGCAGATGCCGCTTGCAGAACAAGAGCAGGCAAGCGATGCCGAGGTGCAGCAAAGCTATGAAGATTTATTACGGCATTACGGGCGCTTGCCAAATGCCCTGCTTAGTCTTGCCCCGATTGTCTTGCCGATTTTCTTTATGGCTTTGGGGTCTGTGGTCAAAATTGCGGGCTTTAGCGGCGGATTTGCGCAATTGTGCTTATTTTTGGGCAGTCCGGTGATTGCTTTGGCTATCGGCGTATTGGCGGCGATAGCGCTGCTGGCGGATACGGGCAAAATGCCGCAATTTAATCAATTGACAAACGATACGTTGCAGATGGTCGGTCCAATTTTGCTGATTACGGCGGCAGGCGGCGTATTGGGCAATGTGATTACGCAAGCGGGTTTTGTGCAATATATCAAAGAAAATGCACAGAATTTAAGCAGCGTCGGCATTTTCTTCCCCTTCTTGATTTCCGCTATTTTGAAAACCGCCCAAGGCAGTTCGACGGTAGCCATTATTACTACCGCTTCCATCATGGGCATGTTCCATGCCGATGACTCGATGATGACCGCCTTAGGCTTAAACACGGCAATAGCAGCGGCATTGACCGTGATGGCGATTGCATCCGGCGCGATGTGCGTATCCCATGCCAATGACAGCTATTTCTGGGTCGTGACGAATTTTTCCAAACTCACGCCGCAGCAGGGTTATCGCACGCAAACCGCTCTAACTTTTATCATGGGTATCACAGGCATATTGAGCGTTTATGTCTTATCTTTGCTGCTGATTTAAGAGGAGAAAATCATGAAAATAGTGATAGCGCCCGATTCTTTTAAAGAAAGTTTGACCGCCTTGGCGGTTGCCGAGGCGATTACCGAAGGGTTTCAGCGTATTTTGCCGCAGGCGCAATATCGGCTGGTGCCGATGGCTGACGGCGGCGAAGGTTTGGTGCAGTCGATTGTCGATGCCACGCAGGGCGAGAAATTCAGCACGCAAGTCACCGCGCCTTTGGGCAATAAGATTTCCGCTTCTTGGGGTATGACGGGCGACGGACAAAGTGCCGTGATTGAAATGGCGGAAGCCTCCGGCTTGCATTTGGTGCCGACGGACAAACGCAATCCGCTGATAAGTACCAGTTACGGTACCGGCGAGCTGATTAGTGCCGCATTGGATAAGGGATTGCGCCGTATTATTTTAGGCATCGGCGGCAGCGCTACCAATGACGGCGGCGTGGGCATGTTGCAGGCTTTAGGAGCAAAATTTGTCGATAAGACGGGAAAATCCCTGCCCTTTGGCGGCGCGGCATTGGCTGATTTGGCGCAGATTGATATGAGCGGGCTGGAACCGCGCCTGCAGGAAACGGGGATTGAAGTGGCTTGCGATGTGGATAATCCTTTGTGCGGGGAACAGGGGGCTTCTGCGGTTTTCGGTACGCAAAAAGGGGCGACAAAGGCGGATATTCAAAGGCTTGATGCCGCCTTGCGCCATTTTGCCGAACAGGTACAAGCCCAACTGGGCATAGATATTCAAACGCCGAAAGGTGCCGGTGCGGCGGGCGGCATGGGCGGCGGTCTGATGTTATTGCCGCAGGCGCGATTGCGTTCAGGTGTGCAAATGGTGATTGAAGCGGTGGATTTGGCGGCGGCAATTGCAGATGCCGATGTGGTTGTCACAGGCGAAGGGCGTATGGACGGACAAAGCGTGCACGGCAAAACGCCTATCGGTGTGGCGAAACTGGCCAAATCCGTCGGTAAACCGGTCATTGCTATCGTTGGCAGTCTGCGCGAGGATTATCCTGCAGTATATGAAGCCGGTGTAGATGCGGTCTTTCCGATTATCCGCCAAATAGACAGCTTGGAAAATACCTTGCAAGCAGGGCGCGAGAATTTAATTTCTACTGCGGAAAATGTGGCGCGTTTATGGCAAATTGCAGGGAAAAATGCGCTTAGACCCGATTAAGATAGCCATGATAGGTTCTTGGCTTGTTTTAATCGCTGAATGAAGGGTATCTGAAAAAAAGCCGATATCCTGCGATATCGGCTGTAGATCTTAATGTTTGTGTGCGGCGGGAGCGGCTTTGTCGCCGTGCCCGTGTTTGTCGCCATGTCCATGATGACCGTGATGGGCATGCGCCTTATCTTCTTTGATTTCAAAAAGCGCCATGACTTCGGCGACACTCAGCACTTTTGCCTCGCATTCTAAGACTTCGCCATCATCTAGGCTGAGTTTTACCGTATGCATTGAGCCGATTGCGGGAAATTTGTCTTCGGCAATGTTCATGAGCATGAGATGGAAGCTGCCTTTTTTAAAGCGGTTCTCGCCTTCTTTTAAGGGATATTCCATGATTTGCTGCATTTGCATGACATTGTCTTTCATAATCATGTCGTGCATTTCGACGGTTTCCGTGATGCTGGGAATTTCCGCTTTGACGATTTTCTGCGCTTTGCCGCTGTGTTGCAGCAGGAAGCCGCCGCCGGTCATGTTTTTACCCGGAATGACTTCTTGGATATAGCATTCGCTGAGTTGGTTGCTGGCGGTGTCTGCGGCTTGAGCGGCAAAGGGTAGGGCTAATGCAAGGGCAAGAGCGAGTTTTTTCATGGATTTTCTCCTGTTTGACAAGTGATGAAATCGGTAATGCTGTCGGTTTCTTTTAAGATACCGTTTTTAGCGGCGATGACTTCGCCGTCGCGAATAATGGCGGTATAAGGAAGTCCTACCGCTTTGAATTGACCGAGTAATTCCGTATCTGCGCTGCTGTGCGGCTCGAGGTGCTGAATATTCAGGTCTTTAAATAGAGTGGCGGCGGCTTCTTCGCCGTCATTGAGATTAAGCGCAAATACACTTAATGATTCGGGTTTTTCTGCGAGATAAGCATCGAGTAGCGGCAGTTCTTCGCGACAGGGCGCGCACCACAATGCCCAGAGGTTGAATAAGACGTAGCCTTCGGGCATTTTGCTGTCGCTGATTTCTGCGGCAAAGGGCTCGACTGCGTTAAAACCTTTAGGTAGGGGACAGTCCTTGGCAAAGGTGGGCAGAGCGGCAGAGAGGGCAGCAATGAGAGCTAAACGTAAATGCATAATAATCTCCTTTTGCGGGGCTATGATAATCAAATTTGTTTGTTTTGAAAATATACAAAACTTTTTTAACGATTGCCTTGATATAGCTCATGCGGCAAAAGCGCGTATAATCGGTATTTTTAGACGGGGAAGTGTGATGAAGGCTTTGTTATTGTCAGGAATGACTATTTTGGGTTTGACAGCTTGTCAGCAGGCGCCGCAGGTACAAGGTAGGGCGGAATTTTCACCGGTGGGTCAGCCGCCGCGCATTTCGCAGGGCAATCATGTGGGGATTAGCAATGAGGTCGGCGAAACGCGGGTCTATGGCAGCATCGGCGTGGAAGCACAGCGTCAGGACGGATCTTGGTCGCAATAATCAGCTTATTGTTTTTACAGAAATGCTAAAAGATGGAAAGCCGCCGTTAATGGGCGGCTTTTTTGTGTGATTAACGGCGCAGGCTGTCTATAATAGCTTGATGTGCCGAGATTTCTTTTTCGCCAGCTTGGGCGGCGAGCCATGTAAATGTGCTGTCTGCTGCTTGAGTATGGCTGCGGTTTGCGCTTTGTTTTCTTTGCGGCGCTGCTGTTTCTTGCGGCGCGCCAAAGAGGGCGGATTGTCCGCCGGTGAGTTTGAGATAGACTTCGAGCAGCAGTTCGCTGTCGAGCAGGGCGCCGTGTTTTTCGCGTCCGCTGTTGTCGATGTTAAAGCGTTTGCACAGGGCATCGAGGTTGACGCGTTGTCCCGGAAATTCTTTTCTGGCGAGCACTAGGGTGTCGATAATATTGAATTTTTCTTCAATGCGGTAGCCGCGTCGGGCTAGGGTGAGTTCGCGGTTGAGGAATTGGCAGTCAAAACTAGCATTGTGGGCGATGAGGTCATCTGCGCCGTCTAAAAAGGCTTCGATTTCCTCCCATTTGTCCCCGATGAGCGGTTCTTTGGCAAGGCGTTTGTTGTCCAATCCGTGTACGGCGACGGCTTCAGGGTCAACTTCTTGTTCCGGATTGAAGTAGAGATGCAGGGTGTTGCCTGTGGGGCGGCGGTCGATGATTTCGATGCAGCCGAGTTCGATAATGCGGTGTCCTTCGGCTTTGTCGGCGCTGCTTTTGTTCATGCCGGTGGTTTCGGTATCAAAGATGATTTGGCGCATGGTCTTCCTTTAGCGGTAAAGATGGCGGCTGAGACGGTTCAGCCACAGGGTAAGGGCGAAGGCGGTAAGTACGAATACCGTACCGATGTAGCCGATGCTGTTCAGCCCTAAGCTGCTGGCGGCAATTTGGCTGCCGATGAGCGCGCCGCCGCCGATGCCGAGGTTGAAAATGCCCGAGTAGATGGCACTGGCGACATCAGTGCCATCGGGAGCGAGTTTTAAAACGCGGATTTGTAAGCAGAGTATAACGCCCATTTCGGCAATGCCCCAGATGAGCAGCAGGATAATCCACAGGGTTTTGCTGCCGAGAATGGGCGCGAAGAGCAGCATCATGGCGGCGCTGATAAAGAGGCAGAGCGGTAGATAATGCTGTTTGAGCGGCGGTTGGAAGCGGTTGAATACCAGACTGCCGATGATGCTGGCAATGCCGAACCAGAGCAAAATCAGGGTGGTATGACTGGGCGAGAAGCCGCCGATTTTCAGGGCGAAGGGTTCGATGTAGCTGTAGGCGGTGAAATGCCCGCTGACGAAAATCACGGTAACGGCAAACAGACAGAGCAGGGCGGGGCGGCGGATGAGGCTGCTTAAGCTGCTTAAATCGCCCGAGTTTTTGCTTGGCAGCTGTGGCAGTATGCGCCACAGGGCAATCATAATCAGGCTGGCAATGATAGCGATGATGGCAAAGGTCATGCGCCAGCCGAAGAATTGTCCGATGAGGCGTCCCAGCGGCAAGCCTAAGACGGTGGCAAGGGATACGCCCATGGCAAATAGCCCGATGGCTTGGGTTTTGCGGCTGCGCGGGGCGACGCGCATGACCAAAGCGGCGGTAATCGCCCAAAAGACGCTATGGGCAAAGGCGATGCCCATGCGCCCGATCATCAGCACGGGGAAATTCCAAGCAATCACGCAGATAATATGGCTGGTGATAAAAATCGCGAATAATATCAGCAGTAATTTGCGCCGCTCGATATGGGTGGTAAGCAGCATAAAGGGCAGGGAGCAGAGGGCGACAATCCAAGCATAGAGCGTAATCATGATGCCGGTCTGCTCGGCGCTCATGGCAAAACTTTTGCCGATATCGGTCAATAGGGCGACGGGGATAAATTCGGTGGTGTTAAAAATAAAGCCCGACATGGACAAAATGAAGACGCGCCACATGGCGATGCGGTTAATGGCTTGGAAGTTCATGGAGGTAATGGTAAATCGGCAAGTGCTAGTGATAAAGCGTGCTATGCTAACCTGCAATCACAGGCGCGTAAAGCAGCGCTGCTATTTTCTTTTGGAATAAGGGTTGAAATGAAAGCAGAAGCGGAAATAGACGGAGCAATGGCGGATTATTGGCTGCGCCGTTTTGGGAGTGAAGTGGAAAAGGCGGCGTTTACAGAGGCCTTTACGGCGGTGCAAAGCGCTTTGGCAGCAGGACATACCCTGCTGGAGTTGAGTGAATTGACAGAACCTGCCATCAATCATCCGCTCTTGATTGGCGATGTGCGGCAGGGGCAATATGCAGCACCTTTGCTAAGCGATGGCGAGTATTTGTGGCTTAACCGTATTTATCAGTCGGAACAGTCGCTTGCCAAGGATATTCAGGCGCGTTTGGCAGCAGTTCCTGCCCCTTTGGATGTGGACGAGGCGACGATTGCCGCCTATTGCCGACCTTTGAATCAGGAGCAGTATCAAGCGGTGCATCAGGCATTAAACCATTGTTTTACGATGATTAACGGCGGGCCGGGAACAGGCAAAACCTTTACGGTGGCGCAATTGGTGGCTTTATTGGCGACAGCAGGGCAGACGGAACGTCTGGCGCTTGCCGCGCCCACAGGCAAGGCGGCGAAACGTATGGAAGAAGCCTTGAACAAATCTTTGAAAGAAGCCGGTGCGGAAATTGAAATTGCCGCCGCGCAAACCCTGCACCGTCTGCTCGGCATTAACGGCGAAGGGCAGACCTATTATCATCGTGAGAATCCTTTGCCGCATCGTGTAATTATTATTGACGAAGCCTCGATGCTGTCGCTGGAATTGGCGGCGCAATTATTTGCGGCGGTGGCGGCGGACGCGCGTCTGATTTTATTAGGCGATGCCGATCAATTGGCGGCGGTGGAGGCGGGGGCTGTTTTGCAAGATTTATCCCGCCATCCGCGTTTGCGCGGCGCTTTGGTTACCTTACGGGAAAGCCGCCGTTTCGGCGCGCAATCCGGCATTGGGCAATTGGCGCGTCTGGTCTTGCAAGACGATGCCGCGGTGGAAAATCTGACGGCTTGTTTTGCCGATTATGACGATATTCATCATTATGAAGTGGAAAGCGGCATTTATCAGCAATTGGCACAGGGCTATGCCCCGTATTTTGCCGCCTTAAATGCAGGTACGGCAGCGGAAACCTTATTGAGCACATTTGATGAATACCGCATTTTGCTTGCCTCGCATCACGGCGTATTGGGTACGGCGGAAATCAACCGCCGCCTGCGTCATATCCATTTGCAACAGCTCAATCTTGCCTATCGCGGCGGACATTTTCACGGTTTACCGCTGATGATTACCGCCAATGACTATCGCAATGAAGTTTTTAACGGCGATATCGGACTATGTTTGGAAGACGAAAACGGACGCCTGCGCCTGCATTTGCCGCACAAGCAAGTGCTGATTGAACGCCTTAACCCTGCGCATTTGCAGGAAGCCTATGCGCTGACGATTCATAAATCGCAGGGTTCGGAATTTAAGCATGTGGCATTGGTATTGGCGGCAGGGCAGCAAGACAAATTATTAAGCCGCGAATTGCTTTATACGGGAATTACGCGCGCCAAAGAGCAATTATCTCTGTACGCTCAAGCTGCGACTTTGCGAACCGCCATCCATCAACCTACGCGGCGCAGCACGGGATTGGCGAGATTTTTATAAGTCGATGCAAAAATATAGTTGACATAAACATTAGAAAAGCCTAAATTAGAAACGGTGCAAGTATGACTGAATTAGAAAAGTTTTCTTTTGAGCAGCAGAGTGAACAAGCGGCGGAATTTCTCAAAACCTTGAGCAATGCGCACCGTTTGCAAGTCCTGTGCTTATTGGCGGAGATGGGTGAGATGAGCGTCGGGCAATTGCTAGAGCGCAGCACATTAAGCCAATCGGCTTTGTCGCAGCATTTGGCAAAATTGCGCGAAGAACATTTCATCCGTTATCGCCGCGAAGGGCAGACCTTGTATTACTCGCTTAGCGATGAACGCACGATTCGCATACTTGAAGTCTTACAAGCTATTTTTTGTTCTGAGGAAGGAAAATAATGCCAATCGTCTCTATCAATGCGCGGCAAGCGCAGGAAAAAATCCATCAAGGCGCGACGCTGATTGATGTGCGCAGTCAAGCGGAATATAGGATTCAGCAGATTGCAGGCACTCTATCTCTGCCTTTGGACACATTGAATACCGCGCAATTGCCCAAGCAAGGCAGCCTGATTTTTACCTGCTTAAGCGGTATGCGCACGCAAAGTCATGCCGATGCTTTGGTAGATTTGGCGGCAGAAGGGCAGGAAGTGTTCCTATTAGAGGGCGGTATTAATGCTTAGAAACAGGCGCAATTGCCGATAGTTAAAAAAAGCGGTTTTGCGTTGGATATTATGCGCCAAGTGCAAATTATTGCCGGCGCTTTGGTCTTGCTGGGCGTGATATTGAGCCTGACTGTCGCACCGGCATTCATGTATTTATCAGGAATGGTCGGTGCAGGGCTGCTGTTTGCAGGTCTGTCCGGCTACTGCGGCATGGCGCGTTTATTGGCGCGTATGCCCTGGAATCGTTAATTCTTATCTGGAGAATCCTTATGCCTTGTAATCTTGGAAAAATGGAACGTATTGCACGCGGCGTTTTAGGTTTGTTGCTGGTGGTTTTAGCGGCAACAGGTACGATTGGCTGGTGGGGCTATTTAGGGGCGATTTTTATCGCTACCGCCGCCATCAGCTTTTGCCCGATATGGCGCTTGCTAGGAATTTCTACCTGCAAGAAAAGCGATTGAAAATGCAATAAAAATGCCGCGCTACGCGGCGTTTTTATTGCGCCGGTCTTATCTTTCGAGAAGCGGCATTTCCAAGTGGATTTGCTCTTCGCCTTCGCCGATGAGAATGTTATGGTATTCGTAACGCGGCGGGCGGTAATCCAGCGGCGCTTGTGCAAATTGCGCAACGATAGCGGCGCTATTTGCCTCATCATAAAAATACAGATAGTTTTCTTCCAATCGCTCTTCTTCTGTCTCTGTGTTTGAGATGAGGCGGTAATGATAGAAGTATGAGTTGCTATTCTTTGGCAGTACCAGCCATTCGGGGGTGGCGGGGTTTTGGTCGGCATCGACTGCGCGGATGATAAATAGGGCGGCATCGGGATCTTCGCTGTTCAATACGCGCTGCAAGTATTTTTCGTCGCTGCGCCATAAATGATTGAGCAGGGATTCGCGCAGACTGTCGGGCAGCGGCATATCTGCCGGTATGCGGCGGAAATAGCGGTCGATGTCCGCCGGCAGACGCTGTTTCCAGAGTTCGTAATTCATGCTGTCTATTTCGATACCATGCTCGCCTTCTATATTATCAATTTGATAATGGACGACCAGTTTCTTCAATGCGGCTTCACCCGCTTCGCCGTATTGCTGGAAGAAATAGCGGTCTTCTCTCAATAATTGTTCGGCGTTTTTGCGTCCGTCTAAATAGCGCGCCGTTTGGCTCTCTAATGTCCATTGCGGCAGCGGCAGGAAGATAAAGATGGCCAAAGCGGCGGTCATGATGCCGAGCGTGTAGGTGCATAGGCGGTCGCTGATGGCTTTACCGCCGGATAAGGCTTTGATGCCGATACCGATAAAGCCGATAAAAAGCAGCAGGGCAAGGCATAGAATGCTTAAGCGGCTTTCCGTGATGCCTTGGCTGTGCAAACGCAGTCCGATGCCGTATAAGCTCATGGCAACCAGTATCAAACCGACGGCAGCTGTCAGCGTATTCAGCAGTATCTGCGGTTTTTTGGGATCATGCGCAATGACGGCGATTAACCATAAAAAGGCGGCGATGCTCAGACGCATGCCGCTGTTGATATTGATGTCGAGGCGCAGCAGGGAAATGGCGAGATAGATGCCGATAAATGCCAAGGCAATCCATTGGAAAATAAACAGATAGGGGAAGGGGTAGGGACGTGCTTGCACCGGAATCAGCAATAAGAAAGCGGGAATGCTGCCCAGCGTTAAGCCGATGATGGCAAAAATCGCTTCCGGACTCAAGGACAGACCGAGCAAATACAGCAATCCGAAACCCAGTCCCAATACAATCGCAAACAGCAGCGCAAATATCGTCAGCAAAAAGGCACTGCTGAAATAGCGGTTAAAGACAATCAGCAAATTGCTGTCGAGACTAAAAGCATTGCGTCGGCTGAGGCGGACAATGCCCAAATAAATCAGCAGCTGGCAGACGATGGAGTGGCAGAACATCAGCAGAAAGAGGTAAGTCTCCGACCGCCCTGTGCCGAAAAAAGCCTTCCAATGGGCTTTCTGCCACAGCATCAGGCAAAAAACGAGGGCAATAATGCCCATAATCAGCATCCATAGGCGCTTGCTTTGTTCGCTCTGCCATAATTGCGCCCAATTCAGTGCCAAAGCGACATAGGCATTGCAGAAAATAAACATCAAATTGCCGATCAGAGCGAATGCCGTTCCCCATTCGGATTTGTGAGTAAGCCAATACATACAAAGCAGATAAAGCGCCAGTATCGGCGCGAATAACAGGCTGATAAAGGGGATTTTTTGCCTTGCGAGGTTCATGGTTTCTCCTGAAAAATCGGCTTCAAAAAAGATATGTTGAAACTATATTAGCATATATTCTCATGGCTCTAGACTAGCAGAGTGATTGGTATAATTTATTGCAGAAGCGACCATAAATGTTTTTCCAAATCATCAATACTCTGCTTCCAGCGCCATTCGCATTCTTTCAAATGCCATTCGAAATTTTTGCTTACACCGTTAAATTTTGCAAGCCTTCTTTTGGTGAAACTCCAAAAACTTTCTATACCGTTGATGTGTCTGCTGCCATGAGCAAATTCGTTTTGTCCGTGATTAACTCGCAAATGCTTGCTATAACCCACATCAACCAATCCGCTATATCCACGCCAACTGTCAGAATAGATGACGCTGTCCAAGCTGACTTTACCCAGTATAATGTCTTGCAAGGTCTGCTTCTTACAATCAGGAACGATTTCCGTATAAACCCTGCCCTCACGTTCGAATATACCGAATACAGGCTGTTTCAACGTTCCT
>NZ_JBXGGR010000086.1:0-18978 GCF_056855035.1 Suttonella sp. | reverse complement strand
CTTGTCATTGCGGCATGGGAAAGGAGAATAAGGTTAAGTTTATAAAAGATTATTTTGCTTAAAAAACGCTAGATAGCACCTATTTTGTCCCTTAGGGCTAAAGAACTCGAAAACAGCACCTAAAATGTCCCTTTGCCCGATAATCTATTATCATCTCGCTAAGAGCATATGCTGCGGTAAGTGCTCGCGGAAATAGGCATCGATACTGCTAGCAATCGCGCGCGCTAATTTTTCTTGATAGACCTGCGACGCCAGCAATTTGGCATCACTCAAATTGGAAATAAAGGCGGTTTCCACCAGCATGGAAGGAATTTCCGGCGAGCGCAGCACGGCAAAATTTGCCCGTTCCACGCGGCTTTTATGCACTTTGCCTATTTTTGCCAATTCCGATAAGGTTTTGCTTGCCAAGACATTACTGGATTCCAAGGTCGCTTCTTGCTGGATATTTAACAAAGCCTCTTGAATGTCGTCATCGTATTTCTCCACATCCACGCCCCATTTTAAATCCACCGCATTTTCGGAATTGGCAAGATAACGCGCCAACTGCGAAGTGGCGCCTTTGGTAGATAAGATATAGACCGAAGAGCCGCTGGGTTCGCTTCTTTCGACGGCATCGGCATGGATGGATACGAATAAATCCCCTTTGGCGCGCCGACACAGATTTGTTCGTTCGCGCAGAGGAATAAAAGTGTCATTGTTACGCGTCATCATAACCTTATAACCCGGCATCGTATCTAATTGTCTTTGCAAACGTTTTGCAATTGCCAAAACCAAATCTTTTTCGCGCACGCCCAAGGTTTCGTTAACCGCGCCCGGATCTTTGCCACCGTGCCCTGCATCTATGCAGACCAAGATATCGCGTTTATTAACAATCGGCGCGGTTTTCACTTCCACTTTTCTTTGCACCAAACCATTACTGGCAACCTCGCGCTCAATGGTTACCGCTTCAGCTGTCGGTACGGTTGTTTTAACTACCGGCACAGGGCTTTCCTGCCGCGGAATCGGCGTCGTTGCAGGCGTGGCGATAACAGTCTGCGTAGCGCGCGGCGGTAGAGGATTAGGCGTTTCAACCGGTCTTGCGATAGGACCTTGGCTTACTGAGACTATAGGTACATGTGCCGTGCCCTGATCTTCCAAAGCCGCGCCTGCAAAAATCACATTCGGCATGCTTTCATCGATAGAAGTGAGGGTTAATGCAGGATTGCTCTCAAAATCATAGACATCCACCACAATACGATTACCGCCCTGCCGATCGGGCGGCAGAGTATAAATATTCGCTTTGGCGGTGGCGATTAAATCAATGACGACGCGCAACGTATTCGGATCGCGCATCCCCGAACGCACGCCGGCAACCGCGCCTTCATTGACGACTAATCCCGCCCGCCCGCTGCGCTGAACGTTTTTAAAATCCAATACGATGCGCGGCGGATTCGCCAAACTGAATTGCTGAAAAGGGATGGCCGCATCGGTATCCAAAACCAGCTGCACTTTCTGCGGCATGCGGTTATAGCGAATGTTAGAGACAGTCGCCGCCTGCACAATGCTTGCACAACACAGCAATACGAGAAGAAGGGATTTTTTCCAATACATGAAAGATAAGCCTCAGCGCAAAATGAACCGAGATTATCGCTTATTCTGAGCAGAAAAAAAACCGCTGAAGCGATTCAGCGGTTTTCGTATTCTGGTGCCCAGGGCCGGACTCGAACCGGCACGGTATTTCTACCGAGGGATTTTAAGTCCCTTGCGTCTACCAATTTCGCCACCAGGGCTAAGAGGCGGCAATTATATACCTTGCCTAAAAGAGGTCAAGCCTTTTCTTGGAATTTCCGCTTATTTATTGTCGTATCAATAAATTTTTCTGTGCATTCCACAGGCGGTGGCTATCGCGAAAATCATCGCCCAATTGTGCCAACAAGCGCTCGGCGGCGGCAAATTGCTGAGGAGTGAATATTGCCTGCGGCTGACGCAAAACCGCTTCCAAGCTGTGCAATAATTGCTTATCCGCCTGCGAATCAATCATATTGATGCTATGTTCCGCCGCACGCAGTTTCAACAATTGCAGCAATCCTTCCGCCTGTCTGTGCGCAGCACCTGAAATGCCCTGCTGTTCCGCCAAAGCTTTTAAAACGGCGATTTCCTGCTGCATTGCCTGTTGCTCTACAGCATAAGGTTCGGGGGCATTGGCAATTTTATCAAAGACTTTCAACACGCTCCATAAACCGGATACCGCCTGAGCGATTTCGCGCTCCGTCTGACTGCTCTGCGCCAATTCTTTTTGCGCCGCATTGACTAAATCTTCGATTTGCGCCGCGCTTGCCTGAGTAATATCCGATATACCCTGCTTGGCCTGCCATTCTTGATACACATGACCGCCGCGGCGTAAATATTGCGCGGCCTCTGCTAATTGCTGTCCATGATGTCCGCTTGTGCGGTTGATTTGCGCCTGCAAATTCTGCAAATAATCCGCCGCCTGATTGACCTGCCCTTGGCGCAGATTATCGGCAAATCCCGTCAAGATTTGCAGCGCCTCATTGACTTCTGTCTGCAAGGCTTGACCTTGCTGCGGCGAAACCGTCGCTGCCGGCTTACCCTCTTGCCGGGCGATTTCCTGCTGCGCGCCGTTATAAGCGGCGATTAAGACATCCAGCGCACGCGCCAATTCCTGCGTATCCGTCTGCTGCTGTGCATAAGCGGCACTGTAAAATCCGCAGGCAAGCATTAACCATAAACCTTTCATTGTGCCTCCAAACGCGATTGCAGTTGTTGAATTAAAGCGACATCTTTATGCTCGGCATATTGCTGCGCCAAACGCTGCAACAATTGCAGAGCATCCGCATCTTGTCCGAAATCGCGCTGCATAATTTCCGCCGCCAATACATAATTTTTCACCACATCATCATGCTGCGCATGGCGGTGGCTAAAGCCGTTGAGCAGGCGCAAAGCCTCGTCGGATTGACGTTCTTCAGCGGCATAATGCGCCAGCGGATAAATCCAGTCGCCGTCCAAATCCGCGACTTCAATCTGCCCTGCCCTGCTGGCGCGCTGATATTCGTCAAAAGCGCGGGCAACAGCCAAATCCGCCAATGCCTCCGCAATCCGCTGACGCACGGCTCGCATTTGCGCACCCTGCGTTTCAATATCGGCAAACAGAGGCGAGACGCCGTTTTTATGTTGATCAAATACCGACATATTTACCCCGCCCGCAACAAGGCTTGAATATCAATCAAAGCGGCGTTCACACGCGAGATATACGATGCCATGACTAATGAATGATTGGCGGTAAAGCCGAAACCGCGCCCATTTAAAATCATCGGACTCCAAACCGGTTTTTGCGCTTTCTCCAATTCGGCAATGATTTGATCCAAAGAAGCCAAAGCGGTTTTCTGCTCCAGCGTTACGGCAAAATCATGACGGATGGCGCGCAATTGATGCAACAGCGCCCATGTGTAGCCGCGCGCAAAATAGAAATTGTTATCCACTTTCAAACGCGGTGTCCGCTCTTGACGCACCGCCACCGTATTCGGCTTGGCGATTGCTTCACCTGCGGCGCTTTGCGCGACTACCACATCGCCCACGCTTGCCGACAATCGCTGGGCAATATCCCCCAAATTACGCGATATCAAACCAAAATAATTTGCCAAATTATCCGCACGGGCAAAGAATTGGGCATTATTCGGATTGCCGTCGCTCAACTCCACCGCATATTGAATTAATTTTTGCCGCGCTTTTTCATATTCGTCTTCGGCACTGGGGAACATCCATTTATCAAAATCGATATTCAGCGCGCCATTAGCCTGCGCCAACATTTCCGGCTGCGTCGACTGCGATTGCGAGCGGCTAAATTCGTCCTTCAACATCAAGCTGGTTTGGCGCATCAGCGTCAGCACGCCGGCTTCCCATTGCGGGATATTGTCCATCAGCAAGCCCGGCGGCATCACATCGTTTTTCAAAAAGCCGCCCGGTTTGTTCAGCATAATGTCTAAGGTTCTAATACTGGTGCCGACCAAATAAGAACCCACCACCGGTTTGGCATCCGCCGGAATGTAAGCCGTTGCAGCCTCTTCGACCGAAAACTCCTCAGGCTCGCTGCTCCACCAAAACATCACTACCAATATCAGCGCCAACAGCGTGCCCAACAGCAAAGCAATCCGCCACAGCCAATTATGTGCCTTCCATGCTGCTGGCGTGTACATATGCGCTACGCGCTTTGCACCGTCAATCGATTGTTCTTTCAAAGACATAATATTTCCTTATATGCTAAAACTCGTGCCGCAGCCGCAAGTACTCTGCGCCTGCGGATTATCGAAACTAAAACTTTCGTTTAAACCGTTTTTTTTCACATCAATCTGCAAATTCTGCAACAGCGGCAAATCCACCTCCGCCACCGCCACCTGAAACTCGGGATAAGCGAACACCACGTCCTTTTCCGCCAAGCCCTCAATCACTTCGATATCATAGCCATAGCCGGAACAGCCGGAACGCTTCACCGCCACACGCACGCCAATCGCGCCCGCCTGCTTCGCCACAAAGCGGCGCACGCGCTGCTGCGCCGCCTCACTCAAATAAATCATCTCAACTCCTGCAAAAATTGCACCAAACGCTCGATTTCCGCCGCCTGCGTCAAATGCGAAAGACTAATACGAATCGAACGATTCGCCGCCGCCTGCAAACCCATTGCCTGCAAAACATGCGAACCCTCATCTGCCGCCGATTGGCAAGCCGAACCTGCCGACAACGCCAATTTCGCCGCATTTGCCGCCGCCAAGACTTCCGCCACAGGGCGCGCCGTATCAATGCTTAAAATATGCGGCAGTGCGCCGCCCTTTTCAAGGGCAAAATCCCAATCGCGATTACCATTATGTTGCATAACAGCAGGCAGAGCGGCTAATAATTTTTCGGCATAAGCGCGCACAAGCGCGCTGCGCGAAGGCAATTCCTGCGCCGCCAACTGCACCGCCTGCGCAAAAGTGGCAATCAAAGACAAGGGCAAAGTGCCGGAACGTCTCGAACGCTCCTGACCGCCGCCATGCAATTGCGCCGCCAGACGCATTTTCGGCATACGCCGCACATACAAAGCTCCGATTCCCTGCGGCGCATAGACTTTATGTCCTGAAAAACTCACCGCATCCGCATCCCAAGCCCGCACATCGACAGCCATTTTGCCCAAAGCCTGCGCCGCATCGACATGCAATTTCGCTCCGTAACGATGCACCAATTGCGCAATCGCCGCCAAAGGCTGCACCACGCCGGTTTCATTATTGACCGCCATCACGCTGACCAATGTCGTCGGCTTGGCTTGCAATGCCTGCTCCAGCAATGCCAAATCCAGCAAACCGTTTGTTTGGACAGGCAGAAATTCCACCGCCACACCCGCTGCCGCCAATGCACCGGCGGTATCAATCACGGCTTTATGCTCGCTTTGCAGACTAATCAGGCGCGGATTTTTCGCGCCCTGATACAGACAGGCACCTTTTAAAGCCAAATTATCCGCCTCCGTTGCGCCGCTGGTAAACACAATTTCCGCCGCCTGCGCGCCGATTGCCTGTGCAAATTCCTGCCGCGACTGCTCGACAATCTGCTTCGCCGCCAAACCCAAATCATGCGCCGCACCGCTGTTGGCAAAATAACGCTGCGCATAGTCGTTGAATCTCGCCAAAACGCGCACATCCGGCGGCGTGCTGGCACTGTAATCAAAATACGCCCAATCAGTCATTTGCTTTATCCACGGCAGCGCGCAAAGCGCGATTCTCCGCCTCCAAAACCTCGATTCTCCGACTCAGCTGCTCAATCGCATTCAATACCGGATCGACCACATCGCCGCCCTGCGCATAGGCTTCAAATTTCTTACATTCTTCCTCGCGGCTCGCCACCACCTTAGCGGGAATGCCCACCACCGTGGTATAGGCGGGTACGGGTTTGACCACCACCGCATTCGACCCGATCCGCACATTATCCGCGACCGTAATCGCGCCCAGCACCTTTGCGCCGGCACCGATAATCACATTATTGCCAATTGTGGGATGACGCTTCCCCTGCACCAAGGCGGTAGAAGTGCCGCCCAAGGTAACCCCCTGATAAATACTGACATCATCGCCCAATTCCGCCGTCTCGCCAATCACAATGCCCATGCCGTGATCGATAAACAGGCGTCTGCCGGCTTTAACCGCAGGATGAATCTCCACTCCGGTAAACCAGCGACTCCATAAAGACAACCAACGTGCCAGCCAATGCCAGCCGCTATGCCAGAGCGCATGCTGTAAGCGATACGCCGCCACCGCCCAAAAACCCGTGTGCAAAGACAACACTGCCCACACGCTGCGCGTCGCCGGATCGCGCTCAAAGACCGCGCGAAAATCCTCGCGCAATAAATTCCACCAAAGCATAGCCGTCCTTAAGATTGATAGCGTTTTGTCACAAAAGGCATATTCACCACCTGCATCGGCAACAATTTACCGCGCACCTGCGCCTGCAATACCGTTCCCGCAGCCGCCGCCTCCGCACTCACCAAACCCATTGCCACCGGTGCATTTACACTGGGTGCAAAACCGCCGCTCGTTACCTCGCCCACCGCATTGCCCTGCGCATCGAATAAAGGCGTATGCGC
The DNA here is from genome assembly GCF_056855035.1 of Suttonella sp. Classification (NCBI taxonomy): domain Bacteria; kingdom Pseudomonadati; phylum Pseudomonadota; class Gammaproteobacteria; order Cardiobacteriales; family Cardiobacteriaceae; genus Suttonella; species Suttonella sp. The sequence goes on along the minus strand of NZ_JBXGGR010000086.1, from coordinate 12,374 downwards.
GCGCACCGGCAATTTACCCTCGGGACGCAGCCCCACGCGTTTACGCGCCGCACCTGCCGCCAATTGCACCGCTAAAGCCTCGCTGCCCCAATAGCCGCCTGCCTTTGCGCCCTCGGGACGGCGCGATTTGGCAATCGCCCATAACAAGCCCGCTTCCAAAGGCGACACATCGCTGCGCAAATCCTGTCCGTACAAACACAAACCCGCTTCCAGACGCAGCGAATCGCGCGCGCCCAAACCAATCGGCAGTACACGGCTATCCGCCAGCAAACGCGCAAAAAAAGTCTCGACAAAAGCATCGGGAATCGAAATCTCAAAACCGTCCTCGCCCGTATAACCCGAGCGGCTGACCCAGCAAGCCACGCCGTCAAACAAATATTCTCCACCGCGCATAAAGCCTAATTCACGCAGCTGCGGCTGCCATTCACACAAAACATCTACCGCCGCCGGCCCCTGCACAGCCAATAAAGAACGATCTTGCCAATACTGCACTCGCCCCTCGCCAAAAACCGCACGCAAACGCGCCACATCTTCATCCTTGCGCGAAGCATTCAGCACCACATAAAAATCCGCTTCGCGGCGCGTAATCATCAAATCATCTTCCACGCCGCCCTGCTCGTTCAGCAGGAAAGAATACATCTGCTGTCCCAGCGCCTTATCTGCCGTATCCACAGGAAACACCGACTCCAATTCCGCCGCACTGACCTTCAGCAAGACCTGCCCCATATGCGAAACATCAAACACACCCGCCTGCGCGCGTGTATGCAAATGCTCCTGCAAAATCCCGCCGCTATACTGCACAGGCATGGCATATCCTGCAAAATCCACCATTTTTGCGCCTAATTGCACATGTTGCTCATACAAAGCCGTGTGTAAACTTTCGCTCATCTTACGCTCCTGCAAATCAAAAACTTAGCATACCATGCTGAGGCTGTTTTTAGCTGAAAAAAATTGATATTTTCTATTTACGCCTTTAAAATAGCGCGACTTTTTATTAATGCATAGGAAAACATGTCTAAAGAAGAAAATATTGAAATGACAGGAACCGTCATTGAAACCCTCCCCAACACCATGTTCCGCGTTGAATTGGAAAACGGACACCAAATCAATGCGCACATCTCCGGCCGCATGCGCAAGCACTATATCCGCATCCTGACCGGCGACAAGGTCAAAGTCGAAATGACGCCTTACGACCTCAGCAAAGGACGCATTATTTTCCGCGAAAAATAATCCGCAAACGCCGTAAAGCCGCCTAAGGCGGCTTTTTTTCCAAGCCCCTCAGGACAAAAATTTTAGAATAAAATAGAAGAGACTACGATGATTGACCTCTCCCTCCAATCCTTTGAAGACGCATTAAAAAATATCCGCGACCACATCCCTGATTACGACTATCAACCCGGCACCCTGCTCAATTTCCGCCTGCTGCAAACCCTCAGCCGCGCCGCCTACAGCCACTACGATGCTTGGCTGGCGCAATACGACATGAGCACCTTGGAATACTTTACCCTGACCCTGCTCTACGGCTCGCCCAAAGGTTATCTCACGCCCTCTGAAGTCAGCGAAGTGCTCAATATCACGCGCACAGGCGCCACCCGACTTGGCGACCGCCTTGTTTCGACAGAATGGGTCATCCGCGAAATTAGCGCCGAAGACCGCCGCAGCGTCAAACTGCGCATTACGGATGAAGGCCGCAAACTCATGGAACAAATCACGCCGCAACTCTCCGAAGTACGCAAACATATGTGGCAAGACCTCAGCGAAAAAGAAATTCAAATTATGGAAAGAGGAATGCGCAAACTCATTCAGCGCTTAGAAAACACGCCTTTTCCCTAAAAGCTTCATGCACAATATCAAAACGGCGGATACAAACCCTAGAGAAAGATAAAAGCCGATACCCTCGTATTTCTTTGCAATGCTCAAAATAAATAAGGACAAGATAAATCTTGTCCTTATTTATTTTCTCTTAAGCAAACATAAGTTTGACACTCGAATCATTGAAAAAACTTACGGCACTAACTCGTCTTGTACCGCCTTTCCATTTCTCCGCTGATCACTACAAGACCTCTTTTGCCGACATATCGGCATGATAGGAAGAGCGCACCATCGCGCCGGAGGCGACATGAATAAAGCCCATTTCCTTGCCTTTGGCGGCAAACATCTCGAATTCTTCAGGCGTGTAATAACGCTTGACCGGCAAATGGTGCTGAGAGGGCTGGAGATATTGCCCAATGGTCAGCATATCGACATCATGCGCGCGTAAATCTTGCATCACTTGCAAAATCTCATCGCTCTCTTCTCCTAATCCGACCATGACACCCGATTTGGAAATGACTTTTTTCGTACAGGCCGCCTTATAGTCTTTCAACAATTTCAATGAATTGCCATAATGCGCGCCGGGACGCACCGCTTCATATAAACGCGGCACGGTTTCCATATTGTGGTTAAACACATCCGGCGGTGTTTGCAGCAAAATCTCGAGCGCGATTTCTTCGCGACCGCGAAAATCCGGCGTCAAAATCTCAATCGTCATACGCGGCGCCAGCGCGCGGATTTCGCGGACACAGGCGGCAAAATGCGCAGCACCGCCGTCGCGCAAATCGTCGCGGTCCACGGAAGTAATCACCACATGCGACAAACCCAAATTGCTAACCGTTTCCGCCAAATGGCGCGGCTCATTCTCATCTAAAGCATTCGGACGCCCATGCCCGACATCGCAAAAGGGGCAACGGCGAGTGCAAATATCGCCCATAATCATGAAAGACGCCGTCCCGACGCGAAAACACTCGCCCAAATTCGGACAACTCGCCTCTTCGCATACGCTATGCAGTTTCTGATCGCGCATCAAGCCTTTAAGCCGCTCAACCTCCGGTCCGCCTGGAAATTTCGCCCGAATCCAACTCGGCTTGCGCAAACGCTCCTGCCCGACATGCTCGACATTAATCGGAATTTGACGGATTTTATCCGCCCCTTTACGCTTAACACCCATCGCATTGGGCTTATGAACAATCGGGGATTCTGCTTCACTCATGATGATTCTCCAAATATTTTTATAGACTTAGCGCGAACGCGGCGTTTTATCTCGCACAGGTTTAGTACGCACTAATGCCATTAAATCAGACAATTCTCGCGGCTCAAGCAAACGATGTTTGCCGGCAGGCAAAGATTTCGGCAAGCTCACATTGCCGTAGCGAATGCGTTTTAATCGGCTGACTTGACAGCCCACCGCTTCCCACAAACGGCGCACTTCGCGATTGCGCCCTTCTTTCAGCACCACGGAATAATAGCGGTTGTATTGTGTGTCGTCATCATTCAAAGCCTGCAAAGGCTGAATATCGTCAAATTTGGCGAAGCCGTCTTCCAACATCATGCCCTTGCGCAGAGCCTGCAAGGTTTCTTCATTCACTTCCCCTGCCACGCGCACCCAATATTCGCGCTCAATCTCGGTACTGGGATGCATCAATTTATTCGCCAAAGCGCCGTCATTGGTAAAGAGCAGCAGACCGGCGGTATTGATATCCAAACGCCCGATGGCCACCCAGCGCCCCTGATGAATGCGCGGCAAACGGCGAAAAACCGTCGGGCGCCCTTCTTCGTCCTTGCGCGTACAAATCTCGCCCACAGGCTTGTGGTACATCAAAACCATACGCGGCGATTCCTGTTCCGCCGCCACACGCAGCGTCCGCCCGTCAAAGCTAAAACTCTCATGCCCGCTCACGCGCTGACCAATCTCCGCCGGCTTGCCGTTCACGCGCAAACGCCCTTCTTCAATCCACGCTTCTATCTGCCGCCGCGAAGCAATACCGCGGGTTGCGAGAAATTTCTGAATGCGTTCATACTCTTGTTTCATCTTCATTTCCTTCTAAAGCCGTCAAATTCGGCATCGGCGGCAAATCTGCCGGACTTGCCAAGCCAAAATCATCTAAAAAAACCGTCGTTGTCGCCAATAACTCCGGACGACCGGGCATCTCACGCCGCCCGACAACCTCAATCCATTCCAAATCGAATAATTGTCGATAAATGCCGCTGCTTGTCGCCACCCCGCGCACCGCATCTATCTCCGCGCGCGTAACCGGCTGATGATAAGCAATATACGCCAAAGTTTCCCAAAAGGCGCGCGAAAACCGAGGCGGCTGCGCCTCCGCCAAAGCCAAAATATCGGCAAAATACGCTTCTCTTAACTGCAGACGCCAACCGCTTGCCACCTTTGCCAAACGCATCGCCGAGCTCTCATAACGTACAGCCAAGTCTTGCAAAGCCGCCTCAATCTCCGCTTCCTGCACCTGCAAAGCAATCGCCAACATATTGACCGTTAACGCCGTATCGCGGGTAAACAACAATGCCTCAATGCGATTTACTAAACTCATGCCGCCTGCCTCGCACGTAACAACACCTCTGCAAAAGCGTCTTCCTGCTGCCATTCCAGCACCTGCGCGCGATCCAATTCCAGCATCGCCATCAAACTGACCACCAAGCCCGCACGCCCTTCATCGGAATGATAAAAACCCTGCAAAGCATGCCAGCCTGTCTGATGCTGCAAACGATTTTCCATCATTTCCACGCGTTCCGCCAAAGAATAAGCCTCGCGCTCCACCTCATGCGCACGCCGCAAAGCCTGCCGTTCATAAATCGCCGCCAACATCTGCTGCAATTTATTCACATCGCGCGCCGGCTTAATAATCGGCACAATACCCGCCGGCGCCTGCTGCGCCGATAAAGCAAAACCGGCATCCAAGCGCGCCAAATCCGCCAAACGCTCCGCCAATTGCAAGGTCTGTGCATAAATCAAGAGACGATCCGCCAATTCCGCCCGCGGATCAGGCTCCTGCGACTCCACATCATGACGTTGCGGCAGCATCATGCACGCCTTAATCTCGACCAAAGTCGCCGCCATTAGCAAATATTCCGCCGCCAAATCGATATCAAGGGCTTGCATCATCTCCATATACGCCAAATATTGCTCGGTAACCAGGCTGACCTCAATATCTAAAATATCCATATTCTGCTTACGGATCAGATAAAGCAATAAATCCAGAGGCCCTTCAAAGGTTTCCAGCAAAACCCGCAACGCCTCGGGCGGAATATACAAATCTTTGGGCAAAGTCTTCACAGGTTCGCCGAATACTAAAATCTGCTGCTGCACGCCACCCTCAAAAAATGGCGCATTATACCGTTTTACACTCGCACTTACCGCAATTTATGCCGACTAAATCCCAATCAGAGAAACAGAAATTGATGCACAGTGGGAGGTGCGCTATAGTCAAGAAATTCAAAAAGAGTTACAATTTAAACACATCTCGCCGTACTCTCTGCGCTACCTGTTAGCAGCATTACTGTATCACCTTTTCATTTCTTTAACTATAGTCATCAGGATAAGCTTGGACGTCAGCCATTAAAGCTTCATTATCGATTTTTGCCGGTTTGCGTTCGTACTTCTTGCGTTCTATGCTTTTCTTCCAACGTTGAATAGTTGTTGCGCTGAGTCGATATTCTTCAACAAGCTTTCTGTAGCTATGACCTGATGCTAACTTGTCCAATATCATTTGTCTGTAATCTTTTGAGTATGCCATAAGTTTTAGTGTAACCTTTTTTGGATTCTTTGACTATAAAATCTCGCGCGCATCGGATAGCCCGGTCGCACCCCGTAGGGGTGCGTGTGTTGAAATATCCTCAAATACGAAAGGAGACTGCCATGTCTATAGTCGGAGAAGTGAAAAAGTAGTACAAGGCGGCGAGCCGCAGACAGTACAAGAGCGTACGGCAAGGTGAGCCAACGCTGTAATCATTTTTCAATTCTTCGACTATAGTGCGGCGGAGACAGTTTTTTCTTCAAAATTTTTCACACCAAATCTTAAAATGGCGCCGTTTAAACTGCTGCCGAGTCCCAAAAATGCCTGAAGTTGAAGGCTTGCGCCGAGAAAATTGTGTTCATCCTTTATTTCAAGTATGTTTTTCAGTTTTTCTTGTATCCAATCTTGATGGACATATAAGAAGTCAAGTAATTGCTTGCGGCGAATATGGAGAGGGGCACTGAGGCGGATTTGGCTCTTATTATCAATGCTTAAACGCAGATAGCGGTTATTTTTACGTTGTAAGACTTTAATAGGATAATCGCGATTTTGGAATGAAAAAGCAGGGAGAATAATAGATGACATATTGGAATGCAGAATATTATGAATTTGGGCTGATGTTTTTAGATAGATTCCCAATAGTTAAGAAAGGAATGAAAAAAGCGGCTGATGATTCAGCCGCTTTTTGACTTAACAGTTATTATTTAAATTCATTATGGACAGGTGCCGGACGTTTAAAGCCATTGGTTTTAATCGCCAGATAGACTAAACCGATAACGCCCCATATCAATCCCGCACGCAGGGCATTCCATTCTACTTCTAACCACAGCAGCAGCACGGAGATAAAGCCTAAGGTCGGCATGATTAAGAAATGGAAGATTTCTTTGGCATTGTTGTAGCGTTTATCGCGCACAACGCAACGCGCAATCACAGATAAGTTCACAAAGCTGAATGCGGTCAATGCGCCGAAGCTGATGAGCGAAATAACGAAATCCAGATCTAAGAAACCCGCTGTAAGCGCAACCACGCCGACAATCAAAATATTGTAAGACGGCACGCGCAGCGTCGGGCTGATGTAGCCGAAGATGCGGTTATTGATGACGCCGTCGCGTCCCATTACATACATCAGGCGCGAAACGCCAGCATGCGCGGAAATGCCTGATGCCATAACGGTTACAATCGCAAAGCCCAGTATCCATGATTGGAAGATGGCGCCACCGACGATTTTCAATACTTCAGGCTGAGTTTCGCCGATGTTTTCAAAATAGGTCGCAGGGTCATTAGGGAAATACAGCTGCATGAAATAGGTGGCGATGATGAAGATTACCCCTGCCATGAGCGAGGTTAAGACAATCGCTTTGGGCAAAGTTCTCTCGGTGTCTTTGGTTTCTTCCGCCAAAGAGCTGAGGGCGTCAAAGCCTGTGAAAGAGAAGCAGAGTAGGGTAGCACCGGTAATCAGTTTGCCGACATCGGTCATTTCCGTCCAAAACGGCTGCATGCTCCACAGTCCTGCCGCGCCGGCTTGTTTGGCGATTTCGCCGTCGGCGTTAAATCCTGCATTAAGCTGCGAATAAACAAGGTAAGTGAAGTAGGCAATCACGGCTAATTGCACGAATACAATCCAGCTGTTGAAGTTCGCCACAAATTTGGCACCGCGCAGATTGACGGCGGTCATCAGTCCGGTCAGTCCCACAACCCATACCCAATGATTGACCGCAGGGAAAAGGGCTTGCAGGTAAATCATGGCTAAGATGATGTTGACCATCGGCGAGAGGAGATAGTCCAGCCAAGAAGACCAGCCCACCATAAAGCCCACATTCGGATGAATGGCTTGTTGAGCGTAAGTGTATGCCGAACCTGAAGAAGGATAGCGGCGAATCATTTTTCCGTAGCTAAATGAGGTAAATAAAATAGCAACGAGGGCAAAGATATACGAAGTAGGTACATGAAATTGGCTTGCATCTGATACTAAGCCGAAGGTATCAAATAAAGTCATCGGCTGAATATAGGCCAAACCGATAATAATTACATGCCATAAGCTCAAGTTTTTACGCAATAATTGGGCGTCGGGCAAGGGGGCTAGAGGTACTTTTGTCAACGTCGTCTCCTATGTTAAAAGTTAAAGAAGGACCTAAAAGGGGGCTTACTGTACATCAAAATTTTGTCTGTAGGAAAAAAATGCATAACAAATTGTATTTTAATAGAAAATATGGGGAAAAATATGGGGTTTTTCTGCTTTGCCGATGCAATTTTCAGATGATGGGCTTTCTCCTGCTTCTCATTGAATGGCAAAAGGAATTCCGCATAATGTTGCAAGGAATACAATTAAGCGAAAATTTCAGAAAAATCCCCGCTTTTTAACAGGACGAATGATGCTCGGAAAAATGAAATGGGCATAGGCGGAGAGCCGCACTATGCTTTCAATGCTGTGTTTATAGGGTGTAGTGGAATTGCATGTCTTGTCTGAGTTCGCTGCTTAAGCTGTAGGCGACAGGACAATGAAGGGCGGTTTGCTCGAGGATTTTGCGGGTATCTTCGTCAAGATTAGCGGGCAGATAAATTTGCAGGCGGATTGCGCTGACACGGCGCGGATTTGCCGCCATTTCTTTGCTGATTTGCGCATGCGCGCCTGCCAGCTCTATGCCCATGCTTTTGGCTTTCATGCCCATCATGGTCATGACGCAGGCGGCAAGGGCAGATGCGAGCAAATCCGTAGGCGAAAAGGCTTCGCCTTTGCCCTGATTGTCGGTGGGCGCATCCGTATGGATGATGCGCTTGCTCGGCAGGTGTTGCAGTTCATTATGCAGTTCGCCTTGGTAGCGGATATCGGCAATATGTGGCATGGTTTTTCCTTATGAAATAAGAGGGTTATTTGTCTTTTTTATCTTTGCTGCCGCAAATCTGATGTTTTTTGCAGAAAGTTGCGGCATTGGGAATGATGAGTTCGATTTTCAGCCCGGGATTATTGTCGCTGAGTTGAATATTGCCATCATGCAGATGCGTGGCGGCGGCAACCATGGAGAGTCCCAGACCATTGCCCGGAGTGGAGCGGGAATTATCAAGACGGACAAAGCGTTGCAAAACGCGTTCGCGGTCATCGGCAGGAATGCCCGGTCCGTTATCGCTGACGGCAATGTGAATGTGCCTGTTTTTCTCGTAGGCTTGCAGATGAATGTTGCCGCCTGAGGGTGTGTATTTGACGGCATTATCCAGCAGATTGGTAATGGCTTGGGCGATCAATTGGCGGTTGCCGAAGATGCTGAGATTTGGCGCAATGGTGCTGCTGAAATGCTGCGAGCCCTCTTCTTCGGCAAAGATTTCATAGAGTTCGGAGAGTTCTTCACAAATCAGGCTGAGGTCCGTGGCTTTGAAATCGTCGCGCGCCCGCGCTTCGATTTGGGCGATGGTAAGCATGGCATTGAAGGTTTGCAGCAATTTGTTAATGTCTTCAACGCTTTCTCCGATGACATCGCGCAATTCCGCGCTGCTGCGGTTGCGGTCGAGCAGGCAGACTTCCATGCGGCTGCGCAGGCGGTTCAGCGGGCTGCGCATGTCGTGAGCGATATTGTTGGTCACTTGCCTTTGGCTGCTGATGAGGGCGTCAAGCCGTTCCAGCATATGATTGAGATTTTTGGCTAAGTCTCTCATTTCATTACTGTCGTTGGGGCTGATGATGATGCGTTCGCCAAAATCGCCGTCCACAATGCGTCTGGCGCTGTCGCTGATGCGTTTGGTATTGCGCGTGATGGAGCGGCTGATGTAAAAAGAGCCGAAGAAGCTGGCGGCAATCAGCAATAAGCTGGAGTAGATGACGGTGGAAAACATACGGCGCAAGATGCGGCGTTCGTTTTTGGTGTCGTAGCCGGCGATTAGGGTGAATTGATCGCTGAGCGGCGTAATGGCAACCCGCATCATGTCTTGATTGATGTGCCAGTCTATAATGGGCAAGAGATCCGGCATGTTGCCGGCAAATTCTTGGCTGAGGTTCGGTTGGCACAAATCATTGAAATGGCTAGTGTAAAGATGGTAGTTTTCGACTGTGCCCGCATGATTGACGGTCGAAAAGAAATTGTCGTTTTCCGTTTGTTCATAGCCGTTGGCTTGATTGCTGACGCAGTAGGCAATATTGGATTCGTTATTGCTGCGTTCGGTAATGCCGATGAGCGGATTGTTCAGGCTGAAGGCGCTGCGTTGCTCGTATTGCTGGCGGATGCGTCTGGCTTCGGCAATCAGTCGGTTATCGACTTGAGAGGAGATTTCCTGTCTGGCTTGCTGATAGGTCATCAGCATCGCCACGCTGGTAATGACGGAGGCAATAAGGGTTGCTACTAAAGAGTAGCGAAACACGCTACTCTTTTTGACATGCGGTAAATCCGTGCAGAATTTACTGATAATTCGTCGGGTCATAGAGACTGTATCCTGCGCCGCGTTCGGTATGGATAAGCGGTGGGTCAAAATCTTTGTCGATTTTGCTGCGCAGGCGCGAGATATGGACGTCAATCACGTTGGTTTGCGGATCAAAATGATATTCCCAGACTTTTTCCAGCAGCATGGTACGCGTAACTACTTGTCCAGCATTGGTCATGAGGTATTCCAGCAGGCGGAATTCGCGCGGCTGCAAATTGATTTTTTTGCCGGAGCGGATGACTTTGCGCTTGAGGCGGTCAAGCTGCAAATCCGCCACTTGCAAGACCATATTGTCTTGAATATCGCCGGAGCGGCGGCGGGTCAGGGCTTGCACGCGTGCCAATAATTCGGAAAAAGCATAGGGTTTGACCAGATAGTCGTCACCGCCGGCGGCAAGTCCTTCCACGCGGTCATCGACTTCGCCGAGCGCGGATAAAATCAATACCGGCACGCTGTTGCCGCTTTCGCGCACTTTTTGAATAATCGACAAGCCGTCAAGTTCGGGCAGCATACGATCGACAATCAGCAAATCATATTGTCCGCTTAAGACCATATTTAAGCCTTCCGTGCCGGTATGGGCAGTGTCGGCCACATAGCCGCTTTCGTTCAAGCCTTTAGCAATATAGGCGGCGACTTCTTTGTCGTCTTCAATAATCAGTACGTGCATAGGTTCTCCCAGAATAAATACTTATTAATCTGTCATTCATTGCTTTGCAAATGCGCTTGGCAGAAAATACGCGCTTATATTAAACCAATTAGGAAATAAGATGAAAAAAACTTTTTTAGCTTTTGCAATCGGTTTGGCGACAGTTATCAACACGCCTGCTCTTGCCGATCCTGCCCCTGATTTTACGGTTTTAGTAGAAAAAGCGATGCCGGCGGTGGTCAATATCGAAGTATCCAAAGCCGTTTCCGAGCCCCGCTTAGGCAGAAGAGGACAGATGCCCGATTTATTCGAAGAATTCTTCGGTTCGCCCTTCGGCGTGATTCCCGAGGGCTTCGGCGCGGTGCCGGAAGAGGGCATGCCGCATTATGAAGGTTCCGGCTCGGGCTTTTTCATTGACAAAAGCGGCGAGATTTTAACCAATGCCCATGTGGTTGACGGGGTGGATTCCGTGATTGTGCGCCTCAACGACCGTCAAGAATATCAGGCAAAAGTCATCGGTATGGATAAGCGCAGCGACATCGCCCTGTTAAAAATCGACGCCGAACAAGCGTTTCCGGTTGCCGTCTTGGGTGATTCGGATGCGGTCAAAGTCGGCGATTGGGTTTTGGCAATCGGTTCGCCTTTCGGTTTTGATGCCACCGCCACCAAAGGCATTGTCTCGGCATTGGGACGGAATCTGCCCAGCGGCGCTTACACGCCTTTCATTCAAACGGATGCGGCAATCAATCCTGGCAATTCGGGCGGACCGCTCTTTAATAGCAAAGGCGAAGTCATCGGCATTAACTCGCAGATTTACAGCCGCAGCGGTACATTCAATGGCTTAGGCTTTGCGATTCCGATTAATGTGGCAAAAAATATTGCCCAGCAGTTGAAAGCCGAGGGCAAAGTGAGCCGCGGTTGGCTGGGTGTGATGATTCAGGAAGTTGATCAGCAATTGGCGCAATCTTTCGGTTTGGATAAACCGCAGGGCGCATTGATTGCCAAAGTCTTGCCCGATTCTCCGGCACAAGCTGCCGGTTTGCAGGCAGGCGATGTGATTTTGCAATTTAACGGACGCAATATTGTCCGCTCCGGTGATTTGCCTTCATTGGTCGCGATGACGAATATCGGCGAAACGGCAGCGCTAGAGATTCTGCGCGAGGGCAAGCGTGAAAAAATCGAATTTGAAGTGGGCAATATGGACAATGCCGATACGGATAGTATTTCTGGCGAAAACAGAGCCATAGAAAATTGGGGAATGTCTTTGAAAACGCTTGACGAAGAAAGTCGCGAAGCCTTGGCATTCGAAGGTGAGGGCGTATTGGTCGCAGAAATCAAACCCCGCAGTGCAGCGGCAAAATCAGGTTTGCGCGCTGGCGATATTCTTTTGGCGGTGGGACGCACACCGGTCAGTAGTGTGAATGCGGCGGCAAAACTATTTGCGCAGCACGGCGAAAAATCCCAGCCGATTCCTGTGCTGATTCATCGCCGTGGACAAACGACGTTCTTGGCATTGGTGCCTGAAAAATCTAAGCAATAAATCCAATTTCCGATGTTTTTTAATCCTCCCTTGCGGAGGATTTTTTATTGGGGCTAAATGGCTGATAATTAAGTTAACCTGAGTTCGGGATAAGCACCCCACTAAAAAATAAAGAGCAATTGTGATAATCTACTGTTTTGACAAAACAAACCATCACAAAAGCCCTTTAACATGGAACATCTTACAACACTTTTCTGCCAAGTAGATGATTTTT